>NZ_JAJSZC010000010.1:0-70379 GCF_036815105.1 Streptomyces sp. IBSBF 3136 | reverse complement strand
CGGTGCGGCGAGAGCGCGTGCCGGGCGTCGCACGGCAGAGGACCACTTTCGCAACAGGCCCTAGCGTCGGCGTATGGACGTCGTCGAACTGCTCCCCCGCCTCCACCTGCTGCGCTTTCCCGTCGGCCAGGCCTACCTCTGGCACGACGGCGCCGAGTCGACCCTGATCGACGCGGGCGCCGTCGGGGCGGGGCGGGCGATCGCCGAGGCGCTCACGGCGCTCGGCCGCGCACCCGGGGACGTGCGGCGGATCGTGCTGACCCACTTCCACGAGGACCACGCGGGCGGAGCGGGTGAGTTCGCCGCCCTCAGCGGCGCCGAGGTGCTGGCCCACCGGCTGGACGCGCCGTTCGTACGGGGGGAACGCCCGGGCCCGGCCCCGCGGTTCGAGGACTGGGAGCTGCCTCTCCACGCGGCGGCCGCCGCACACCTTCCGCCCGGCGAGCCGGTGCGCCCGCCGGACGTCACGGAGGTGTCCGACGGTGACGTGCTCGACTTCGGCGGCGGCGCCCGGGTGGTGCACGTCCCCGGGCACACGGACGGCAGCATCGCCCTGTTCCTCCCCGCCGAGGGCGTGCTGTTCACGGGCGACACGGTGGCCGCATCACCGATCGACGGGACGGTGCTCCCGGGCGTGTTCAACCTCGACCGGCCCCGACTGCTGACCGGCTTCCACCGGTTGGCCGCCCTGGACACGGAAGTGGCGTGCTTCGGCCGCGGGGACCCCGTGCTCGGCGGAGCGTCGGCGGCACTGCGGCAAGCGGCGGACCGCCACCCGGCCGCCGGGTGATCACGCGGCGTCCGGCCGGTGCGGCCGGGGGCGCGCTTGCCGACCCGACCCTCGATCACCGCTGCCTCGTCAGGCCGGCCGGCCCGTGACCGGTATGCCGGCCTCCAGGTACAGCGCGGCGCCGCGCTCGCGGGCCTTGAGGGCCCAGCGCAGGCGCTCGTAGCGGACCGGCGGCAGCATGTCGGCCGCCTCCCGCTCGCTCGCGAACCGCCACTGCCGCAGTTCCGGTCCCGGCAGCAGCACCCGGGCGGCCTCCGTCGAGTCCAGCCGGCCGCCGTCGAAGATCAGGCGCAGTCCGCCGAAGCCGGGGGGAACCGGCCGCTCCCAGTCCACGACGAGCAGCCGGGGCACCTCGCTCAGGTGTATGCCGGTCTCCTCGGCGACCTCGCGCACCCCGGCCCGGGCGGGGGCCTCGCCCCGCTCGACCACACCGCCGGGGAACTCCCAGCCGGGCTTGTAGGTGGGGTCGACCAGCAGGACCCGGTCCTGCTCGTCGAAGAGGAGCACTCCGGCCGCCAGCGTCTCGGCGGTGGGCTCCGGCGTCTGCACGATGTCGCACGGGGGGACGGCCCCGCTGCCGACGGCTTCGGCGACACGGGCGGCGGTCTCGTACGGGGTGAGCGCGCCGTTGTCGATCAGGTGGGCGTCCGCGGTGAGCCAGGAGGCCAGGGCGGCCCGGTAGGGCTCGATCCGGTCGTACGCCCACTGCCGTACCCGCATCTCGCCGTCCGGCACGTCGGGCGGGATCTCCCGCCCGGCTATCCGTTCCCGCAGGATCGTTTCCGCCGGGGCGAGCAGCACATGCCGAACGGGGATCCGACGGGCGGCGAGGCCACCGAAGATCTCGTCGCGGTACTCCTGGCGGAGCAGGGTCATGGGGACGACGAGGGTCCCGCCCAGCTCGGCGAGCATCGCGGCCGCCGTGTCGATCACGAGTCGGCGCCAGATCGGCAGGTCCTGGAAGTCACCGGCCTCGGCGAGGCGCTTGGGCGGCAGCAGGTGCGAGAGCGCTCCACCGATGACCTCGGGGTCGAAGAGCGTGCTGTTCGGGATCAGTTCGATCAGTTCCCGTGCGGTGGTGGTCTTCCCCGCACCGAACGCGCCGTTGATCCAGACGACGGTCACGGACTCCCCCTCTTCTGTTGGCCCCCTGTGGCTTGCCCGCTCCACCCTGCCACGGAAACCACGTCCAGTTGAGGGCGCCCGCACGGCCGTGCCGGCGTCCCCGGGCGACGGGGCGACCGGCACGGCCGCTCGGGGCTACTCCTGGCCCAGCGCGTTCTCGTCCACGGCGAAGCTGTCCTGGCTGACCAGGTGGTCGACGTTGTCGATGGTGCCGGAGACGTTGAGGTCCTGCAGGGGGCCCTTGTCCGTGGCGTGGGACGGGGTGACGGCCGCCACGACGAATCCGGTGGCGAGGGTGGCGAGGGCGAGCATGCTGCGCTTCTTCATGCCCGGCTCAACTGCGCAACCGCCCCGGAGTCACGCGCGGAACCGCGATTCGGCCCCACCGGCGGACGGGGCCGCGCCCCGCGGGCCGACCGGACCGTGCCGCGGGCTGACCGGTACCGCCGGCCGTGGAGCTGCTGAAACGATTCTGAGGGACCCCCGAGCGCCCGCCCCGGCTCAGGCCCTCAGACGCCGGCCGTGGTCGCGTCGCTCGTCCGGGCCAGCGCGGCCGCTGCGGCGCCGACCAGTCCGGCGTCCGTGCCCATCTGCGCGGGCACCACGGTCAGCCGCTTGACGAAGGAGAGGGTCGCGTAGTCGGCGAGGGCCTTGCGCAGGGGGGTGAGGAGGATGTCACCGGCCTTGCCCACGCCGCCGCCGATCACGGCGATGTCGATCTCCACCAGGGTCGCCGTGGCGGCGATCCCGGCGGCCAGGGCCCGCGCGGCCCGCTCGAAGGAGGCCACGGCGACCGGGTCGCCCTCGCGGGCGGCGGCCGCGACCGCCGCGGCCGAGGTGTCGCCGTCCGGGCCCGGCCGCCAACCGCGCTCCAGGGCGCGGCGGGCGATGTTGGGCCCGCTGGCGATGCGCTCGACGCAGCCGCGCGAGCCGCACGGGCAGGGGTCGCCGTCGAGGTCGACGCTGATGTGCCCGATGTGCCCGGCGTTGCCGGTCGGGCCGGGGTGCAGTCGGCCGCCGAGGACCAGGCCGCCGCCGACGCCCGTCGAGACCACCATGCACAGCGCGTTGTCGTGCCCCCGGGCGGCGCCCTGCCAGTGCTCGGCCGCGGTGATGGCGACGCCGTCGCCGATCAGCTCGACCGGCAGGCCGCCGGTGGCCGCGCACACCCGCTCGACCAGCGGGAAGTCGCGCCAGCCCGGCACGTTGACGGGGCTGACGGTGCCCGCGGAGGCGTCCACCGGGCCCGCGCTGCCGATGCCGACCGAACCGGCGCGTCCCCACAGGGGCGATCCGGCGAGGTCGCCGAGCACCCCCTCGACGGCCCGCATGACCGTTTCGCCGTCCTGTCGCGCGGGCGTCGCACGCTGGGCGCGGGCCTGGATCCGTCCGTGAGCGTCCACCAGCGCACCGGCGATCTTGGTGCCGCCGATGTCCAGGGCCGCCACTAGGTCGGTGTGCATCAGAGTCAGTTCTCCCCGTCGAACCTTGAGAATCAGAAGAAAAGCAGGCCGGTCGAGCGGTGGGGGCGCGGGCCGGAGACAGCGATGGACAGTCTCTCGCGCATCTGACAACGTTGTCCAGGCTCTATGCTCGACGCCACATCCTCATACAACCTGATGGATCGCCGCACCCCCTAGTGGACAACACGGACGACAGGACAGCGCATCGTGCCCGAGACCACCCGCCGCGCAGCACAGCTCACCGGGAACCGTTACGGCAACCGCCCGACCATGAAGGACGTGGCGGCCCGGGCGGGGGTGGGCCTGAAGACGGTGTCCCGCGTGGTCAACGGCGAGCCCGGGGTCACCCCGGACACCGAGCGGCGCGTCCAGGAGGCGATCGACGCGCTCGGCTTCCGCCGCAACGACAGCGCGCGGGTGCTGCGCAAGGGCCGTACGGCCAGCATCGGCCTGGTCCTCGAGGACCTCGCGGACCCCTTCTACGGGCCGCTGAGCCGCGCGGTCGAGGAGGTGGCCCGCGCCCACGGCGCCCTGCTGATCAACGGTTCGAGCGCCGAGGACCCGGACCGTGAGCAGGAGCTGGCGCTGGCCCTGTGCGCCCGGCGGGTGGACGGCCTGGTGGTGATCCCGGCCGGCGACGACCACCGCTACCTGGAGCCGGAGATCCGGGCGGGCGTGGCCACGGTGTTCGTGGACCGGCCCGCCGGGAAGATCGACGCCGACGTCGTCCTGTCCGACAACCACGGCGGCGCCCGCGACGGCGTGGCCCATCTGATCGCGCACGGGCACCGCCGGATCGGGTTCATCGGGGACATGCCGCGCATCCACACCGCCGCCGAGCGGCTGCGTGGCTACCGGGCCGCCATGGAGGACGCCGGGATAGCGGTCGAGGAGCAGTGGATGTCCCTCGGCGCGACGGACCCGGAGCGGGTGCGCCGGGCGGCCGAGGAGATGCTGTCGGGCCCGTCGCCCGTCACGGCGATCTTCACGGGCAACAACCGGGTGACGGTCACCGTGGTCCGCGTCCTCGCCGGGCACTCCCGTCCGGTCGCCCTCGTCGGCTTCGACGACATCGAGCTGGCCGATCTGCTCCGGCCGGGGGTGACGGTCGTCGCGCAGGACGCGGCGGCGCTCGGCCGGACCGCCGCCGAACGTCTCTTCCGCCAGCTGGACGGCAGCCTCGTCGCTCCCGAGCGCATCGAGCTGCCGACCCGCCTGATCACCCGCGGTTCCGGCGAGCTGCCGCCGGCCGGCTGAGCTGCCCGTGACCGGCCGCACGCTGGAGGAACTGGGCCTCGCCGAGGCGCCGCGTGAGCATCCGCTGCGCTATCCGGGCGTCTGGCCCGCCGAGTCCGGGCTGCTGCACGGCGACCGCATGTTCCCGCTGGAACGCCTGGTGTACGACGACCGGGTGCCGGTGCTGACGGTCGGGTCCAACGCCAGTCCCGCCCAACTGCGTTACAAGATGACGGAGTTCGGGATCGCCGCCCCGGTGCCGATGGTGCGGGCCCGGGTGCGCGGGATCGAGGTGGGCGTCTCTGCACACGTCAGCCGCGCGGGCTACGTCTCGGCCTCGCCGGTCAAGGCGCCGTCGGCGGCACGTGAGTTGTTCGTCATCTGGCTGGACCCGCGGCAGCTGACGGCGATCGACGCCAGTGAGGGCGTGCCGCTGCCCGACGGCAACTTCCGCCGCGCCTGGCTGCCCGCACCGGAGGTGCGCATCGAGCTGCCGGACGGCCATGTGCTGCCCGGCGCCCATGCGTACGTCAACCGGCACGGGGTGCTGCACGACGGTGCCCGCACACCGCGCCGCCACCCCGGCGACCAGCACACACTCCTCACCGACCTGCTGGTGGAGTCGGCCGCGCTGCGGGAACTGCTGGGAGTCACGCCGGAGGAGTTCAGCGCACGGGCCCGGGCGGACGCGACCCTCTGCGCCGTGGCCACCCGGCTGTTCGCCGAGCACCAGTGGGTGACGAGGTCCGGCCTCGAACCGTACGTCGCCGGGTCGACGCCGGGGTAGTCCCGCGTTCCGGACACACGCCGCGGGCAGGCGGCACCCTGAAGCCCTCGGGCCCCTGACGGCCGCGGCACTGCCGACCGGGCGACCGGACACCCCCCGCGGCACCCCGAACCCCCTGCCGCAGGCAGGCAGCCCCCGGGAATCCACAGGGCCCCACCGGCCACAGCGCCGCCGCCCAGCCGGCAGGTCAGGCCACCACAGCCCTCACAACCCGGCCCCCACAGACGGCACCCCGCACCCCTCGGGGCCCTGGCCGCCACGGCGCCGCCGACCAGGCGGCCGGACAAGCCCGGCAGCCGGGGCCCGGCCTCGGGCAGGCCGGGCCCGGAGGGTGAACTCACGTGAGCACGAGCGCCGCCCAACCGGCGGCCCGGGGCCCCGCCGGGCGCGGCCTACGAGAGCCGCCGTCCGCGCATCGACTTCCCCGAGCAGGCGGCCGCCGAGGACCATGGCGGTGGCGTGTCGCTCACCCGGCGGCGGAGAAGCCCCCCACGCGGCCACGACGCCCGGCCCCGCGCGGCCCGGGCACCCGGCCCGGGCCGCCCGATGCCCGGAGGGTCGGCTCGCCCGAGGACGACCGCCGCTCTGTCGGCGGCCGGGCAAGGGCCCCGGCCGAGCGGGACTCCGCCCGGTGCAGCGACTCCGCCGGGGACGGCCCCTACTTGCCGGAAACCGTCAGATCACCACGCCGAGGGGCCGCGAAGCCCTCCAGGTCGGCTCGGGTCAGGCCGGTGAGGCGGGCGACCTCGGCGATGTCGAGGGCGCCGCAGTCCAGGCCGCGCAGCAGGTAGCCGCTGAGGGCCTTGGCGGTGGCGGGCTCGTCCATGACGTCGCCGCCGGTGCGGTTGGCATAGCGGGCGAGCCGGGCCGCCGCCTGCTCGAAGCCCTCGCGGTAGAAGGCGAAGACAGCGGCGTAGCGGGTCGGGAGGTGGCCGGGGTGCATGTCCCAGCCCTGGTAGTAGGCGCGGGACAGGGCGCGGCGGGTGAGGCCGTAGTGCAGCCGCCAGGCGTCGTGGACCTTCGCGGTGGGGCCGACGGGGAGGACATTGGTCGAGCCGTCCGAGACGCGGACGCCGGTGCCCGCCGCGGCGACCTGCATGACGGCCTTGGCGTGGTCGGCAGCGGGGTGGTCGCTGGCCTGGTAGGCGGCGGAGACGCCGAGGCAGGCGCTGTAGTCGAAGGTGCCGTAGTGGAGACCGGTGGCGCGCCCCTCGGCGGCCTGGATCATGCGGGCGACGGTGGCGGTGCCGTCGGTGGCCAGGATGGACTGGCTGGTCTCGATCTGGATCTCGAAGCCCAGCCGGCCCGGCTCCAGGCCGTGAACCTTCTCGAAGGCCTCCAGCAGCCGTGCGAACGCCGTGACCTGTTCGGGGTACGTCACCTTCGGCAGGGTGAGTACCAGGCCGTCGGGCAGGCCGCCCGCATTGATCAGTCCGGTCAGGAAGACGTCGAGGGTGCGGATGCCCCGGTCGCGGACCGCCGCCTCCATGCACTTCGTGCGGATGCCCATGTACGGGGCGGCCGTCCCGTCCCGGTACGCCTCGGCGATCAGACGGGCCGCGCGGGCGGCCGCCGCGTCCTCCTCGGCGTCCGGGCGGGGGCCGTAGCCGTCCTCGAAGTCGACGCGCAGGTCCTCGATCGGCTCGCGCTCCAGCTTGGCGCGGACGCGGGAGTGGACGGGCTCGGCGAGCTCGTCGGAGAGGCCGAGGACGGCCGCGAACGCGGCCGCGTCCGGGGCGTGTTCGTCGAGGGCCGCGAGGGCCTGGCCGCCCCAGGACCGGATGGTGTCGGCGGCGAAGGCGTCGCCGGGGACGTACACCGTGTGGACGGGCTGCCGGGAGCCGGGGTCTCCGGGGTAGCGGCGCTCGAGTTCCGCGTCGACCGGCGCGAGGGAGGCGCTGATCTCCTCGCTGACGGCACCCGCGAGGCTCGTCGCCACCTTCTCCTGCTGACCCATCCCACACCCTCCAACTTTCCGCTGTACGGAATCAACAATCCGTAGAATGAAGTTATCTGGGGTGGTTCCCGCGGGTCAACACCCTCCGGGGCGCCGGACGGGTCCGGCCGGGACGCCTCCAGGATGCACCGAGGCCCCCGTGACCGCGCCGGTCACGGGGGCCTGGTACCGCCCAGGGGGAAGATCAGCCCTTGCGGGTCTTGATCTCCTCGGTCAGCTGCGGGACGACGTCGAAGAGGTCGCCGACCACGCCGTAGTCGACCAGATCGAAGATCGGGGCCTCGGCGTCCTTGTTGACCGCCACGATCGTCTTCGAGGTCTGCATGCCGGCGCGGTGCTGGATCGCGCCGGAGATGCCGTTGGCGATGTACAGCTGCGGGGAGACCGACTTGCCGGTCTGGCCGACCTGGTTGGTGTGCGGGTACCAGCCGGCGTCGACGGCGGCACGCGAGGCGCCGACGGCCGCGCCGAGGGAGTCGGCGAGCGCCTCGATGATCGAGAAGTTCTCCGCGCCGTTCACGCCACGGCCACCGGAGACCACGATCGCGGCCTCGGTGAGCTCCGGGCGGCCCGTCGACTCGCGCGGGGTGCGGCCGGTGACCTTGGTGCCGGTCGCCTTGTCCGAGAAGGACACGGACAGGGCCTCGACCGTGCCGGCGGCCGGGGCGGCCTCGACGGCGGCCGAGTTCGGCTTGACCGTGATGACCGGGGTGCCCTTGATGACACGGGACTTGGTGGTGAAGGACGCGGCGAACACCGACTGGGTGGCCACCGGGCCCTCGTCGCCGGCCTCGATGTCGACGGCGTCGGTGATGATGCCGGAGCCGATGCGCAGCGCCAGGCGGGCGGCGATCTCCTTGCCCTCGGCGGAGGACGGGACCAGCACGGCGGCCGGGGAGACGGCCTCGTAGGCGGCCTGCAGCGCGTCCACCTTGGGCACGACCAGGTAGTCGGCGTACTCGGACGCGTCGTGGGTGAGGACCTTGACCGCGCCGTGCTCGGCGAGCGCGGCGGCGGTGTCGGCGGCGCCGTTGCCGAGGGCGACGGCGACGGGCTCGCCGATGCGGCGGGCGAGGGTCAGCAGCTCCAGGGTGGGCTTGCGGACGGCGCCGTCCACGTGGTCGACGTAGACGAGGACTTCAGCCATGGGATTGCTCTCCTGCGAAAAGAAGTTGAGGGGCGGTCAGCGGGAACGGGCCCTTAGATGAACTTCTGGCCCGCGAGGAACTCAGCGAGCTGCTTGCCGCCCTCGCCCTCGTCCTTGACGATGGTGCCGGCCGTGCGGGCCGGACGCTCGTTCGCGGCCTCGACCTTGGTGAACGCACCGTCGAGACCGACCTCCTCGGCCTCGATGTCCAGGTCGGAGAGGTCCCAGGACTCCACCGGCTTCTTCTTGGCCGCCATGATGCCCTTGAAGGACGGGTAGCGGGCCTCGCCCGACTGGTCCGTCACGGAGACGAGGGCCGGGAGCTGCGCCTCGAGCTGCTCGGAGGCGACGTCGCCGTCGCGGCGCCCCTTGACCGTGCCGTCCTCGACGGAGACCTCGGAGAGCAGGGTGACCTGCGGGACGCCCAGCCGCTCCGCGACCAGCGCCGGGACGACGCCCATGGTGCCGTCGGTGGAGGCCATGCCGGAGACGACCAGGTCGAAACCGGCCTTCTCGATGGCCTTGGCCAGCACCAGGGAGGTGCCGATGGCGTCAGTGCCGTGCAGGTCGTCGTCCTCGACGTGGATGGCCTTGTCGGCACCCATGGACAGCGCCTTGCGCAGCGCGTCCTTGGCGTCCTCGGGGCCGATGGTCAGGACGGTGACCTCCGCGTCGTCGGCGTCCTCGGCGATCTGCAGCGCCTGCTCGACCGCGTACTCGTCCAGCTCGGAGAGCAGCCCGTCCACGTCGTCGCGGTCGACGGTCAGGTCATCGGCGAAGTGCCGGTCGCCAGTGGCGTCGGGCACGTACTTCACAGTGACAACGATCCTCAAGCTCACGCCGGCTCTCCTACTGCATCGTCTTTTCCGGGCTGCCTCTTGCAGGCAGCATAGGCGCCTGAAGCGGCCGATCCCGGTCGGGGCGTCCGCGCGCTCCGACCGAAATATTACTCGTCAGTACACCCAGTTCATGCCCGCTAAGCAAGCGCTTTGAACTGTGACCTTCGCAACGCAGCGTAACCGGAATCGGACGACTTCGCAGGTGGGAGGGGGCGTGATCAATCCCGCAGGCCGCTGAACCGGCCCTGGTGGTAGAGGAGGGGCCGGCCGGCTCCGGTGGAGTCGCCGAGGACCACCTCGGCGAGCACGATGCGATGGTCACCGGCCGGGACGCGGCCGACGATCCGGCAGACCAGCCAGGCCAGCACGTCGTCCAGGACGGGTACGCCGTTCGGGCCCTCGCGCCAGGCCGTGGGCGCCCCGAAGCGGTCGGCGCCGCTGCGGGCGAAGGTGGCGGCCAGGTCCCGCTGGTGCTCGCCGAGTATGTGGATGCCGACGTGCTCGGTCTCGGCCACGGCGGGCCAGCTGGAGGCGCCCGTGCCGATGCCGAACGACACGAGCGGGGGCTCGGCCGACACGGAGGTCAGGGAGGTGGCGGTGAAACCGACCGGGCCCCGGGCGCCGGCCGCGGTGATCACGGCGACACCCGCGGCGTGCCGGCGGAAGGTGGAGCGCAGGAGATCGGGGGAGGCGAGCTGGAAGGTGCCGAGATCGGGCGTGGCCGTCATGGAGTTGTCCTTCTGCGAGAGGCGGGGTGCGGGTCCGTGGCTGCTCAACAGCCCGGACAGCGCGCGCTCGCGGTGCGGGCCAGGTCGACGTGGACCCGCCCGAAGAGAAGGAGTCGGGTCGGCATACGGTCAGGCTGACGATAGCGGGCACGTACAGTCAAGTTCGGTCCGGTATCTGGGAGATGCCTCACCGTGACCCCGGGCGCACTCACAGCGCCTCGCCCAGGGCGGCGATGACGTCGGCCTTGCGGGGCTGGCCGGCGGCGCGCCGCACCACCCCGCCGTCCGCGTCCAGGATCAGCACGGTGGGCGTCTTGAGGATGCCCAGCTCGCGCACGAGGTCCAGCCGGGCCTCGGCGTCGATCTCGACGTGGGCCACGCCCGGGACCATCGCCGCGACCTCGCCGAGGACGCGCCGGGTGGCCCGGCAGGGCGCGCAGAAGGCGCTGGAGAACTGCACGAGCGTGGCCCGCTCCCCCAATTCACCGCCCAGTTCGGCCGCTCCGAGCCGCTTGCCGTCGTCCCGCCCGCGCACCCTTGCGCTCCCTTCCCGCCGTTCCCGCGGCGGCGTCCCCGGTGGTTGCCGCGGCAAGTACCGCCCCGCACCACGATTCCGCTCGTCTCGTCCTGCGCACAAGCATGCATCGGCGTGCGGGGATTCCTGCCTCCGGTGATCGCCGGGGGCGGTCGCCGTACGGCGCGGCCGCTCGGGACGTGACGAGGATCTCGCCGCCACGAGGCACCAGGGCTGGCTCCTTGTCCGTTCTTCGGGCACGATCTGCGAGACGCCGTTTACCTACGGCTGCGTAACTTGGCCGCCGGGAGCCCCCTCCTTCCCGGGCAGAGCAGGAAGGGTCCACCCCACCCATGGCAGAGCTGGTCTACCGTCCCGTCATCGGTCTCGCCAGGACGATGTTCAAGGTCTGGGACCTGAAGATCGACTGTCAGGGGTCGGAGAACATCCCCCGCTCGGGCGGCGCCGTTCTGGTGAGCAATCACATCAGCTACCTGGACTTCATCTTCAGCGGCCTGGCGGCCCTGCCGCAGAAGCGCCTGGTGCGCTTCATGGCGAAGGAGTCGGTCTTCCGGCACAAGATCTCCGGTCCGCTGATGCGGGGCATGAAGCACATCCCGGTGGACCGCGCGCAGGGCGAGGCGGCCTACGCGCACGCCCTGGACTCCCTGCGCTCGGGCGAGATCATCGGGGTGTTCCCGGAGGCCACGATCTCGCAGTCCTTCACCCTCAAGAGCTTCAAGTCGGGCGCGGCCCGGCTCGCCCAGGAGGCGGGCGTCCCGCTCGTCCCGATGGCGGTCTGGGGCACCCAGCGACTGTGGACCAAGGGCCGGCCCCGCAACTTCCGGCGCAGCCACACCCCCGTCACGATCCGGGTCGGTGAGCCGGTCGAGGCCCCGCGCGACCAGTACGCGGGGGCCATCACCCGGCGCCTGCGCGAACGCGTCCAGGAGATGCTGGAGGCCGCCCAGCGCGCCTACCCCTCCCGCCCGAAGGGCGCGGAGGAGACCTGGTGGCTCCCGGCCCACCTCGGCGGCACGGCCCCCACGGTGGAGCAACTGCGCGCGGCCGAGGCACACTGAATCAGCGCCCCCGCGCCGAGGCCTGAGACAAGGGCCCGCACGGCGGCCAGGCTCCCTCGTCCGACGCCGGGCCGAAGCCCGACCCGATCGCCCCAGGTCAGCCGCCCAGGCTCAAGCCGTACTGAGGCGACGGCCCGAGCGGAGGGCGATCCGCCACGCCCCGCACCCCCCGGGCCCGGACCGAAGCCCGGCCCGCCCGCACCGGGCCGGCCCCACGCCCAGTCGCGCGAGGCAGCGGACCGCCGCGGAGACCGGCCCCGCCCGGTACGGATCGCCCGGCACCGGGCCTCGGCCCAGCTCGACCACGCCTTGCGGGCCCACCCGCAGTCAAGTCGGCTTCGCCGCGCCCAGGTAGGTGCGGCGTTCAGCACGGCGTACGCGCGACCACGTCGGCGTACCCGCGCGCGGGACGCGTTGCGACACCTGAGACGGCCTACCGCGCGCGGACCGCTTGCCCCGATACCCCGAACGGGCCGTCCCTGCCCGGCACGGCGTGCGGCCCGTCCGCCGAACGCCCGGGACGGCGCCCCGCCGCCGAGCCCGCGCTTCAGAGGGTGTCGGGGAGCGTCCGCCACAGGTGCGGGCGGTCCGGGGCGGCTCGTAGCGCGTCGAGGACGGCGGGGTGCGGGGCGGCGTAGAGGACCGGGTGGTCGGACTCGCCCGCCTCGGGGTCGGGGATCCAGGCCAGCCGCTCGCCGTCCGGGGAGAAGCGCGCGTCCACGCCCGGCTTGTTGCCGCGCGGGTCCTGCCGGTGCCATGCCCCGTGGAAGCGCACGGCGACCAGGCCGTGCAGCACGTGGCCGCTGCCGTCGTCGTGCGTCAGCCGCTGGTAGCACAGCGCCGTGGGGATGTCCTCGGCCCGCAGCAGGGCCGCGAGGGCGTGCGCCTTGGCATGGCAGATGCCGGTGCGCCGCTCCAGCACGTCCGAAGCCCGCCAGGTGACGCGCGGATCACCCGAGTCGGCGGAGTGCGGGATGGTGTCCCGCACGAATTCGTACGCGGCTCGCGCATAGGCATACGAGTCCGCGACCCCCTCGGTCAGCCGTGCGGCCGTCTCCAGCACGACGGGGTGGTGATGGTCGATCACCTCGTCAGCGGCCAGATAGGAGGACAGGTCGGCTGCGTTCTGGATCAGCTGCATGTCCGCAGAGCATAGGAAAGCGGCCACCTGAGCGTCAATGACTTTTCGAGCGACCGCATACCTATGCATCGCTGGGGACTACCGGGCCATCTCTTCCTTGAGCGCGGCCACGAACGTGTCGACGTCCTCCTCCGTGGTGTCGAAGGAGCACATCCAGCGCACGACACCGGCGGCCTCGTCCCAGAAGTAGAACCGGAACCGCTTCTGCAGGCGCTCGCTCACGTCGTGCGGGAGCTTCGCGAAGACGCCGTTGGCCTGCACCGGGTAGAGGACCTCCACTCCGTGCACCGCGCGTACACCCTCGGACAGCCGCTGGGCCATCTCGTTGGCGTGCCGGGCGTTGCGCAGCCACAGGTCCTTCGAGAGCAGGGCCTCCAACTGCACGGACACGAAGCGCATCTTGGAGGCGAGCTGCATCGACATCTTGCGCACGTGCTTCATCCGGCGGACGGCGTCCTGGTTGAGGACCACGACGGCCTCGCCGAACAGGGCGCCGTTCTTCGTCCCGCCGAGCGAGAGGATGTCGACGCCGACCGCGTTGGTGAACGTGCGCATGGGCACGTTCAGGGACGCGGCCGCGTTGGCTATGCGGGAGCCGTCCAGGTGCACCTTCATGCCGTGCGCGTGGGCGTGCTCGCAGATCGCCCGGATCTCCTCCGGCGTGTAGAGGGTGCCGAGCTCCGTGCTCTGGGTGATCGAGACGACCTGGGGCATGGCCCGGTGCTCGTCCTCCCAGCCCCACGCCTGCCGGTCGATCAGCTCGGGCGTGAGCTTGCCGTCGGGCGTGGGCACGGTGAGCAGCTTCAGGCCGGCCATCCGCTCGGGGGCGCCGCCCTCGTCGACGTTGATGTGCGCGCTCTCGGCGCAGATCACCGCACCCCAGCGGTCGGTGACAGCCTGGAGCGCGACCACGTTCGCCCCCGTGCCGTTGAAGACCGGGAAGGCCTCCGCGGTGGAGCCGAAGTGGCTGCGGATGATCTGCTGCAGGTTCTCGGTGTAGTCGTCCTCGCCGTACGCCACCTGGTGGCCGCCGTTCGCCAGGGCGATGGCGGCCAGGATCTCCGGGTGGACCCCGGCGTAGTTGTCACTGGCGAAACCGCGGACCTGCGGGTCGTGGTGACGACGCGCGTCGGTCCTGGCAGGGTTCACGGCTTCTCGGTCAGCCACAGACGGTTTCCGTTCACTTCCGCGGCGGGCTTGCTCCAGACGCCCTCGATGGCCTCGGCCAGGTCCTTGACGTCCGTGAAGCCCGCGAACTTCGCGTTGGGGCGTTCGGCGCGCATGGCGTCGTGCACCAGCGCCTTCACCACAAGGATCGTAGCCGCGGACGTCGGCCCCTCGGCGCCCCCCGCCTTGCGGAAGAAGTCGGCCATGGCGAGCGTCCACGCCTCGGCGGCCGCCTTGGCCGCGGAGTACGCGGCGTTCCCGGCGGTGGGCCTGGAGGCGCCGGACGCGCTGATCAGGACGTAACGGCCCCGGTCGCTGCGCTGGAGCGCCTCGTGGAAGGCGAGGGAGGTGTGCTGCACGGTCTTCACCAGCAGCATCTCCAGGAAGTCCCAGTCGTCGAGGCTGGTCTTCGTGAAGGTCTCGCTGCCGCGCCAGCCGCCGACGAGGTGCACCAGGCCGTCGACCCGGCCGAAGTCCTTCTCGATGTGCGTGGCCCAGTCACGGGTGGACTGCAGGTCGAGCAGGTCGACGGTGTCACCGGTGACGGTGGCTCCGCCGGCGGCGTACCGGGCGGCGTCCACCGCCTCCGAGAGCCGCTGCGGGTCGTTGTCCGCCCCGACTACGGTCGCGCCGGCCTCGGCCAGGCGCAGCAGTGCCGCGCGGCCCGCGGGGCCGCCCGCGCCGGCCACCGCGATCACCGCACCACTGAGAGCCCCGTTCGCCCCGTTCCCCATGGTCTTCCCCTCTGCAGCAGTGTTCTGTACGCGGTCGCTCACGCGGCGATCCGCTCGGCGCTGTCCGCGGTGATGCCCTTGGTGGAGGCGATCACGTTCTTCAGTTTCTTGGACAGTGCCTCAAAGAACATGCTCAGCGGAAACTCGTCCGGAAGCACGTCGTCCACGAGCTTGCGCGGCGGCAGGGTCAGGTCCAGCGCGTCGGGGCCCTTCGCCCACTTCGAGCCCGGGTGCGGGGCGAGGTAGGTGGAGACCAGCTCGTAGCCGGCGAACCAGTGCACCAGCTTGGGACGGTCGATGCCGTCGCGGTAGAGCTTCTCGATCTCGGCGCAGAGCTGGTTGGTGACCTGCGGGGCACGCTCCCAGTCGATCGTGAGCTTGTTGTCGGTCCAGCGGACGACGTCGTGCTTGTGCAGGTAGGCGAAGAGCAGCTGGCCGCCGACGCCGTCGTAGTTGCGGTTGCGGTCGCCGCTGACCGGGAAGCGGAACATGCGGTCGAAGAGCACCGCGTACTGCACGTCACGGGCCTGCGGGACACCGTCGGCGTCCAGCTTCACGGCCTCCTTGAAGGCGGTGAGGTCGCAGCGCAGCTCCTCCAGGCCGTACATCCAGAACGGCTGGCGCTGCTTGATCATGAACGGGTCGAACGGCAGGTCGCCGTGGCTGTGGGTGCGGTCGTGGACCATGTCCCACAGCACGAAGGCCTCTTCGCAGCGCTTCTGGTCGTGGATCATCGCGGCGATGTCCTCGGGCAGTTCGAGGCCCAGGATGTCCACGGCCGCGTCGGTGACCCGGCGGAAGCGCGCGGCCTCGCGGTCGCAGAAGATGCCGCCCCAGGTGAATCGTTCCGGCGCCTCGCGCACGGCGATGGTCTCCGGGAAGAGGACCGCGGAGTGGGTGTCGTACCCGGCCGTGAAGTCCTCGAACTTGATGCCGCAGAACAGCGGGTTGTCGTACCGGGTGCGCTCCAGCTCGGCCAGCCACTCGGGCCAGACCATGCGCAGCACGACCGCCTCCAGGTTGCGGTCCAGGTTGCCGTTCTGCGTGTACATCGGGAAGACGACCAGGTGCTGGAGGCCGTCGGCGCGGCCCGCGGCGGGCTGGAAGGCCAGCAGGGAGTCCAGGAAGTCCGGCACCTCGAAGCCGCCCTCGGCCCAGCGGCGCAGGTCCTTGACGAGGGCCTCGTGGTACACCGCGTCGTGCGGGAGGAGCGGGGAGAGCTGCTCGACCGCCTCGGCGACACGGGACACGGCGGCCTCGGCCGCGGCGCGCTCCGGAGCACCCTCGGCCTCGAAGTCGATCGATCCGTCCTTGGACTGCCATGGCCGGATCTGCTCCACGGCATCCTTGAGCACGGGCCAGGCCGGGTGCTCAACCACCCTGGTCAGCGAAGGAACCTGCTCCTCCGAACCCACCTGCACAAGAATTTCCGTCATGTCCCATCCTTCACGGGAGAACCTCGCGTATGGACACCGTATGCATACCCGGTTTCTCTCAGCAAGAGCCTGCCCCGGAAATTCTTCTGCCGATCCACATGGTCACCGCTGTTTTTCCTGCGGCAAACCGTGACGACGCTCACTTTCGCCTCACTGGGGGGAGCGTCGGGATGCTCGGCGGCGGGATCCGGATCCGGCCGGTCAACACCGGGGGAACTCGCCCACCTCCGGGTGACCGAAGGCCGGGCACGGGCCAGGTTTCGCGCGCGCCGCGCCCCGATGCCTCGCGCAGGTGCGGGTCCATCGTGGGACCAGGCCATTAGGCTGCGAGCCTGCCGCGCGGACGACGACGTCCCGTCTGGTCCGCCGGCGCCGAGCCGCCGTCGACGGAAGCGAGTTGAACCTTGAACTTCCTTACCATCGGTCATCGCGGGGTCATGGGTGTCGAGCCCGAGAACACCCTCCGTTCCTTCGCCGCCGCGCAGCAGGCCGGCCTCGACCTGATCGAACTCGATCTCCATCTGAGCAAGGACGGCGCCCTGGTCGTCATGCACGACGCGGACGTGGACCGGACGACCGACGGCACCGGCCCGATCGCCGAGAAGACCCTCGCGGAGCTGCGCGCCCTCGACGCGGGACGCGGCGAGCGGGTGCCGCTGTTCGAGGAGGTCCTGGACGCGGTGAAGACGCCCTTGCAGGCGGAGATCAAGGACGTGGCGGCCGCCCGTGCGCTGGCGGACGTCATGCGGCGGCGGGACCTGGTCTCCCGGGTGGAGGTCTCCTCGTTCCACGACGAGGCGGTCGCGGAGATCGCCCGGCTGGTGCCGGGCGTGCGCACCGCGCTGATCGCGAGCCGCTACGGCACCGACGTGGTGGAGCGCGCCAAGGCGGTGGGGGCCGCCACCGTCTGCCTCAACATCCGACGGCTGACCCTGGAGGTCGTCGAGCACGCGCGCGCGGCCGACCTGAAGATCATCGGCTGGGTGGTCAACACCCAGGACCACCTGCGGCTCGTCCGCGCGCTCCAACTGGACGGCGCGACCACCGACTACCCGGAGATCAAACGCACCGGCCGCTTCACGGCCTGAGCCGCGCGGGCCGGCGCGCGATCTTCCGCATGAACGTCACACCAGGGACTTGACCAGCAGCTCGAACTGGAGGTCGGCGCGCCGCGGGATGCCGAACCGCTCGTCGCCGTACGGGAAGGGAGTCATCTTTCCCGTACGGCGGTAGCCGCGGCGCTCGTACCAGGCGATCAGGTCGTCCCGCACCGAGATCACCGTCATGTGCATCTCGGTGACGCCCCAGGTCTCACGGGCCCGCCGCTCCGCCTCGGCCATGACGACCTTGCCCAGGCCCGCTCCCTGCAGGGCGGGGCTGACCGCGAACATGCCGAAGTAGGCGTGCTCGCCCCGGTGCTCTATCTGGCAGCAGGCGACGATCATGCCGTCCCGCTCGACGGTCAGCAGCCGGCCGCCGGGCGACTTCACGACCTCGAGGACGCCCTCCGGGTCGGTCCGCTGCCCCTCCAGGATGTCCGCCTCGGTGGTCCACCCGGCCCGGCTCGCTTCGCCCCGGTACGCCGACTCGACCAGCGCGACCAGCGCGTCCACGTCGGCCTCGGTGGCGTCTCGGAAGGTCGGTTGGGTCGTGGTGTCCATGAGGTGCTTCTCCGATCTCGGGCGCGGCTGAGCAAGGGACGAGGGTAACTGTGCCACTAGGCTCCGGATGCATGGTGCACGTACTCAGCAGCCGGACACTTCTGCGTCCCACCGACCCCGAACGCTCCCGCGCCTTCTACGGGGAGCGGCTCGGCCTTCCCGTCTACCGGGAGTTCGGCACGGGTCCCGAGCGCGGGACCGTCTACTTCCTCGGCGGCGGCTTCCTGGAGGTCTCCGGCCGCTCGGACACCCCGCCGTCCCCCGCGGTGAGCCTGTGGCTCCAGGTGCCGGACATGGCCGCCGCCCACGAGGAACTGCTGGACCAGGAGGTCGACATCGTCCGGCCACCGGTCCGGGAGCCGTGGGGCCTGATCGAGATGTGGATCGCCGACCCTGACGGCACCCGGATCGTCCTGGTGGAGATCCCGTCGGACCATCCGCTGCGCTACCGGCCCGGAATCTAGGCCCGGGCGGCGCGGCGGGCTCCGATGGCCGGTGGCCGCGGGCGCGACTAGCGTGCCTGGAGGGGGTCGAGGGGCGCCGTACGGGCGGGTGGTGCGCCGCGGGCGCCTCGGCCGCGCCGGAAGGAGGCCTCATGAAGTTGGACAAGCCGGTGACCGGCGGACCCTGCTGGACCGAGTTGGGGACGGACGACCTGGAGGGGGCGAAGCGCTTCTACGCGGACCTGTTCGGCTGGCGACCGGAGACGGACGAGCGGCCGGAGGCCGGCGGCTACACGGTGGCGCACCTGGGGGACGCGGCGGTCGCCGCACTCAGCCCGCTGTACCAGGAGTCCCAGCCCGTCGCCTGGAACGTGTCCTTCGCCGTGCCGGACGCGGACGACGCCGCACGGCGCGTGACGGAGGCCGGGGGGACGATCGTCGTCGGCCCGTTGGACGTCTTCGACGCGGGCCGGTTCGTCGTCGGCTTCGACCCGACGGGTGCGGCGTTCCAGATGTGGCAGGCGCGGGCGTTCCCGGGCGCCGGGATGTTCAACGCCCCCGGCACGCTCGGCTGGGTGGAGCTGGCCACCCGGGCGACCGAGCGGGCCCGGGACTTCTACACCACGGTCTTCGGCTGGAGCGTCAACGCCTCGCAGTGGTACACGCAATGGGGCATCGAGGGGGCCGACTTCGGCGGTATGGCCGACATGGCCGACCGGTTCCCGCATGAGGTGCCGCCGCACTGGCTGCCCTACTTCGCGGCGGACGACGTGGACGCGGCGGCGGAGGTCGCCCAGCGGGCGGGCGGATCCGTCGTCGTGCCACCCGCGTCCGTCCCGGACGGACCGCGCATCGCGGTACTGCGCGACCCGCAGGGAGCGTCGTTCGGCGTCTACCGGGCCGGCGAGGAGGGCTGAACGGGGCGGTGCGGGGAGGATCCTGTCGGGCGGGTGGACCGTTCAGTCGAGGATCGCGGCGGCAGGCGTCCTGCCCCGTCGGTGCGGCTCGGCGCCGGGCCCCAGGGCCTGTTGCGAAAGTGGCCTCGTCGCCCGGAGGGCGGCCGCGCGGCGTCCGGTGCGTGCTCTCGGCGTGCCGCCCGGAAGTCCTCGTACTGGGCGTACTCGGGCTTTCGGGCGGTGCGGCGAGAGCGCGTGCCGGGCGTCGCACGGCAGAGGACCACTTTCGCGACGGGCCCTTAGGCGCGCAGGGCGCCCATCCGGCCCTCCAGGCGGCTGAGCAGGTCGGCCAGCAGGGTGGCCAGTTCGCCTTGGCCCTCGGGGGCGAGGACGGACAGCACGGCGGTCTCGTAGGAGAGTTGCTCGGGCAGGATGCCGTCGACGAGGTCGCGGCCGGCGTCGGTGAGGCGGACGTGGGCCACACGGCGGTCACGGGTGTCACCACGCCGCTCGACCAGTCCGCGTTCGGTCAGCTGCTTGATCCGCTTGGTGACGGCGGCGCCGGAGGAGAACGTCTCCCTGGCCAGCTCCCCCGGTGTCAGCTCGTGCCCGGTCCGGCGCAGCGCGCCGAGCAGGTCGAACTCCGCGCGGCTGAGCCCGGCCCGGCGCAGCGGGGCGTCCTCGGCCTGCTGGAGGAGGGCGGCACAGCGGTTGATCCGGCCGATGACCTCCATGGGCCCGGTGTCCAGCTCCGGGTGCACGGCCCGCCACTGCCGGACCACGGACGCGACGGTGTCGTGCTGCGCCGCGTCGCTCCCGGCCCCGGCCTCGGGCCGCTCGTCGCGCGCGGCTCCGCCGGTCCCTGTGTCGGTGGCCGTCGGTCGTGCGTTCGTCGCCGTCATGGCCGTGCGTCCTCCGTCGTCCTGCCCGCGTCCTGGTCCCGGGGCGCGAGCCCCTGGCGTCGTACCGTCGCCGCGAGCGTACGGTGTCCGGACTGTTCGGCGAGCACGACCCGCTCCTCGGGCAGCGCACGCTGCCACCACTCGCCGGACGCGGCGTCGGCCGTGGCGCGCAGGTCGGCCAGGGCGGCCGCGAGGGCGCGGCGGGATACCGCGAGGGCCCGGGGCCCCGGGTGCGGCTCGGCGAGCAGGCGGGCGGCGCTCTCCCGGGCGCTCTCCACCGTGGTGAGCGCGTGCTCGATGCGGTCGCCGGCCCGCCGGTTGGTGACGGCCACGGCCGCGACGAAGCCGACCAGCGCGCCGACGAGGGTGTCGGCGACCCGCTCGGTGATCAGCTGCCCGGGGTCCTGGGTGCGCGCGAACTCGGTGATGAGCAGGGCCATGGGCGTCACGCACACGCTGCCGAGCCAGTAGTTGCGGCCGATCAGCGCCTCGGCGCCGAAGTTGAAGGCGAGGCAGCTCAGTACCAGGGCCGCCGGGTGGAGGTGGGTCAGCGGCGCGATCGCGGCGAAGACCAGGACGCCGAGCAGGTTGCCGACGACGCGCTGGACGCCCCGCCGCCAGGTGAGGGTGACGTTGGCCTGGTAGAGGGAGGCCGCGGTGACCAGGGCCCAGTACGGGCGCCCGACGCCGAGGAGCAGGGAGGCGTAGCCGGCGAGGGCGCAGCCGAGCGCGGTGCGCGCGGCGAGGGGCGCGAGCGGGGCGAGCCGCTGCCGGAGCGGGCGGCGCGGGGCGGCCAGTTCGGTGTCCACGCCGAGCAGTTCGTCGGCCGACTCGCGCGCGGAGCCGGCGCTCGGGACGGGACCGGTGCCGCGCAGGTCGCGCGCCCAGGCGCGCAGCCGGTCGGGGTCGGTGTCGGCGGGGGCGGCGAGGGCGACCTCGGCGCGGACCAGGAGTCGTTCGAGGGCGCGCCGGGTGCCGTCGGGGCGGGCGCCGGCGGCCAGCAGGGTTTGCCAGGCGGCGTGGACGGCGGCGGCGCTCGCGGCCCGGGCCCGGGCGTGGCCGTCGGCGGTGCCACGGGTGGCGGCGTAGGCGGCAGCCGTGTTCAGGGCCTGCGCGGTGGCCCGGCGCTCGGGGCCGTGCGGGCGGAGCAGCCCGGGTGCCATGCCGACGAGCCAGGCCCAGACGCCCGCCGCCAGGGCGAGTCCGACGTGGCCGGGGACCTGGCCGAGGCTCTGCGGTGCGAACAGTGCGGCGGAGCTGATGAAGGTGAGGACGACGTTGCCGGGCGGACCGATGCGGGTGGCGTCGCAGGCCGCCTTCTGCGCGGCCGCCATCAGGGCGCCGACGGTGACCAGCACGACCGCGGCGCCGGTGAGCGAGGCGGTGACGAGGGAGACGGCGAGACCGGCGACCATCCCGAGCACCACCCAGGCGAGCGCCCGGGCCCGTGCGACGTAGGGCCGGTTGTGCCCGTAGAGCGCGCACAGCGAGCCCGCCATCGTGTACATGGCCAGGTCGAGCCGGCCGAGCGCCAGCAGGGCGAGGTTGGGCGGAGCGACCGCGGCCACCACGCTGCAGGCGGGCTTGAACCAGATGTCGGAGGGCCGCCCGAGGCGGAGCACACCGGCGAGGGGGAGTCGGAGACGGGTCGCACTGCTCATTCCATCAATTTAGCATATGTTTTATCCGTAAAAGATCTCGCCGCCTCTCGCTCACCTGCTGTGCTCCCTGGAATGCTCCCCGTGTACACCCTTGCGCTCGCGTATGCCCCGCTCCCCCTGGGCATCGCATCCTCGACCGTCCGTCGGGAGGGGGTGGCACGCGTGCACGGTCCGGCCTGGCCGGCCTGGCTGCTGGTCGCGCTGTGCGCGGCGACCGGGGCCTACTGCCTGCTGCGCATGCGCAGCGGGGTGGAGGAACAGCGCAGCGCCGCGGGCGGCGAGGCGCTCATGGGCTTCGGGATGGCCGCGATGGCCGTACCCGCCACGGTGTTCAGCCCCCCGGGGTGGGCGTGGCCCCTGTACGCGGCCGTGTTCGCCGCTGCGGCGCTGCGCGCCGTATGGGCCGCGCGCGCCGGCCCGCACCATCTGCACCACCTGGTGGGGACGGGGGCGATGGTCTACATGTCCCTGACCATGGAGCTCTCCCCCACCGCTCACCACCACGCGCACGCGGCCACGGGAGTGCCGCTCGTGACCGGCGTGCTCCTGATCTACTTCACCGGCTACGTGCTGCTCTCCGGCGCCCGCCTGGTGCCCTGCGCGGTGGCGGCGGGCGGCACGGGGACGGCGGCGGGCGGCACCGGTACGGGCGGCACGGCCGCGGGCGGCACAGCGGCGGTGCGCTGGGGCGACCGACCGGAACTGGCGCGGGCGTGCCGGCTGTCGATGGGGATCGGGATGGTGGCCATGCTGCTGGCCCTGTGAGCCGCCCGGCCGGCCGACCAGGCGCCCGGGGAAAGCGGCAGACAGCAGGCGGCGGCAGCGTTGCCTGCGTCACTTCGGAGCGGGTGACCGTACCCGTGAGCGGTCCGTCGCTCATAGGGTGCTGACCATGATGGTCCCCGTGGCACTGCTGCTGCTCGGCGCCCTGACCGCCGTCGTCGCCCCGCGGCTGCTCGCCCGGGCCGACTGGCCGGACCGGGAACCGGTGGTCGCCCTGTGGGTGTGGCAGTGCGTGGTGGCGGCCGTACTGCTGTGCTGCGCGCTGTCGATGGCACTGAGCGCGGCGGCGGCCTGGCAGGCGGTGCGCGGGCACGTTTTCGGCACCGCTCCGCGCCCGGTGGTGGACGCCTACGCCCTCGGCGCGGCCGGACCCTGGGCGGCGATGACCGCGGTGGCGCTCGCCTGCGGCGGACTGTGGAGCCTGACGATGCTGGTCCGCGAGGTCGTACGAGCCCGGGCACGACGGAATGTGCGGCGCGCCGAACTCCTGGTCCGCGCCCCGCTGCTGCCGGGCGAGCAGCCGACCGGACGGCGGCTGACGGTGCTGGAGGGCGAGCGTTCCGACGCGTGGTGGCTGCCCGGTACGACGCCCCGGCTCGTCATCACGACAGCGGCTCTGCGCCGCCTCAAGGGACGTCAGGTGGACGCGCTGCTCGCCCACGAGCAGGAGCACGACCGGGCACGCCACGACTGGCTGCTGCACTGCTCGGCCGCGCTGGCCGGCGGCTTCCCGCAGGTACGGGTGTTCGCCGCCTTCCGCGACGAGATGCACCGGCTGGTCGAGTTGGCCGCCGACGACACGGCGTCCCGGCACTTCGGCCGGCTGACCACGGCACTGGCACTAGTCGAACTCAATGAGGACCGGGGCGTGTTCGGCCCCTGTCCCGCCCCCGAGGCGCATGTCCCGCGACGCGTGCACCGGTTGCTCACGCCCCCGCACCGCCTCCCGGCCCTGCACCGACTGCGCCTGACGGCCATGGCCACGCTGGTGCCGGTGCTCCCGGTCCTGGTGGCTCTCGTACCGGGCCTCCGCGCCCTGGGCTGACCGCACAGACACCGCCCTGGACCGGCACACGCTGCCCGGCTCGGATGCCTCTCCGACCTGTCATGAAGGGTTTCGCAGCGCTTTCCGGGGTCTGCCCGTGGCTCCGGCTGTCGGCGATCCCGAAACGGCCCTCGCGTGCGGCGGCCGGGTGCGGGCCGATCGCCGGAGGGCCGCAGGTCGGCGGCGCCCACACCCGGGCCCCGGGTAGAGTCCCCGCATGGCTGCCGTGCTCTTCGATTTCTCGGGGACCCTGTTTCGTGTCGAGTCCACCGAATCCTGGCTGCGCGCCGTGCTGGAGGCGGCCGGCCTTACGCTGCCGGAGGATGAACTGGCCGAGAAAGCGCGGGCGTTGGAGGCGGCGGGGGCGCTGGCCGGTGGGGCGGACCCGGTCGAGCTGCCGGAGGACCTCGCCGGGGCGTGGGCGGTGCGGGACAGGAGCGCGGCACTGCACCGGGCCGCCTACACCGCCCTGTCGCGGCGCGTGGCGTTGCCCGACCCGGCGCTGCACGACGCGCTGTACGAGCGCCACATGACCCCCGCCGCCTGGGCGCCGTACCCGGACGCCGCCGACGTGCTGCGCACGCTGCGCGAGCGCGGTACCGGCGTGGGCGTGGTCAGCAACATCGGCTGGGACCTGCGCCCGGTCTTCCGCGAGCACGGTCTCGACGCCTACGTCGACGTCTACACGCTCTCCTACGAACACGGCGTGCAGAAGCCGGACCCACGGCTGTTCTCGGCCGCCTGCGCGGAACTGGGCGCCGATCCGCGGGACGTGGTGATGGTCGGCGACAGCAGGCCCGCGGACGGCGGCGCCGCCGCGCTGGGCTGCCGTGTGCACTTCGTGGACCACCTCCCGGTGGCACAGCGGCCGGACGCGCTGCTGCCGGTGCTGGACATGGTGGCCTGACCGGCGCGGTGGTCCCCGGCCGACCGACGGTGGCTCCGACTCGGCCCCGGCAGTCCTCGGCCTGGCCCCGGCTGCCCCGGTGGTCCTCGACCTGGCCGGACGGCCGCACCCGCGCCTCGTCCGGGTTCTTCCCGAACTCGGCCTTGGCGCGGCGCTGACGCAACAGGTCCCCGCACCGGTCGAGTTCGCGTTCCAACTGCCCGGGCCGCCGTTGTCCGGTGTCGCTGTCGATCTCCCCCGAGGCGACCGCCGCACGAGGCCTGCGCTCGTCCTCGATCATCTCCACTCGAAGGAGGCTGGGACGGGTGTGCGACAGCGGCGGCGCGGCCGCTCCCGAAGCCGCCCGTCTGAGACGATCCCCCGCGTCGCCCCAGACGGACGGCAGCTCTGAGCGGGCCCCGCACATGGCGGTGCCCCCGCGTTGAGTATAGTTGGCTGGCAGCCAGTCAACGCAGGAGTTACAGGATGTCCCCGCGCAGCGCCTCGGTCAATGAAGAGTTGCGCCGACGTTCCCGGGAGCGGCTGCTGCAGGCCGCGGTGGAGCTGGTCGACGAGCACGGCTTCGAGGCCACCACACTGGCCGACATCGCCGACCGGGCGGGTTCCGCGCGCGGCCTGGTGTCGTACTACTTCCCCGGCAAGCGCCAGTTGGTCCAGTCCGCCGTGCACCGGCTGATGCACCGCACGCTGGAGGAGGCGCTGGAGCGGGAGCCGCGCGCCGAGGACGGCCGGGAGCGGCTGGCCCGGGCCATCGACGCGATCCTGGGCCTCGCCCGCGACCGGCCGGTGCTCATGCGGCAGCACATGGCGGGGCTGCTCCAGGCCGAGGGCTTCGTGCAGTGCCCCGAGCAACGGCGGCTCTCGGAGCTGCTGAGCGACACGGTCTCCCGGTACGGCTCAGCGGACGTGACGGCCGACTACCCCCTGCTGCGCGCCCTGCTGATGGGAGCTGTGTACTCGGCGCTGGTGCCGGGGGTGCCGATGCCCGTCCCGGTGCTGCGCGCCGAACTCTTCAAGCGCTACGGGCTCGACTGGGAGCTGGGCGCGCCGCCGGGCAGCGACGCGGACGCCGAGGGCTGCCGCGAGCACGACCTCTCCCGGTTCTTCGCGACGGAGGAGCGGGGCGAGTAGCCGAGTCGCCACGGCGGGTGGCCGAGCGGCTCCCCCGGCGGCCCCTGCGACAGCCACGAGGGCCCCACCTGTATGAGCCGGGTGGCGAGGAATCCGGCCGCGACATCCGTATGCGCGGCCGCGTCACCCCGCCGGCCCCTGCCGCCGGCGGCTTCGCGGTGCCATGCTGGAAGCGTCCGCACACCCTCCTCCTTCGGGCAAGGAGTACCGCCGTGCTGCGTGTCGCCGTCGTCGGATCCGGGCCGAGCGGGTGTTACATCGCCCAGACCCTGGTCCAGCTGGACCCCGAGGTGCGGGTGGACGTGCTGGACCGGCTGCCGTGCCCGTACGGCCTGGTGCGCTACGGCGTCGCCCCGGACCACGAGAAGATCAAATCCCTCCAGGGGACCTTGCGGACGGTGCTGGAGCACGAGCGCGTGCGCTTCCTCGGCGGCGTCCGGGTGGCCGTGCCCGGCGGGCTGTCCGTGGCGCGGCTGCGCACCCTGTACCACGCGGTGGTGTACTGCGTCGGTGCCGCGGCGGACCGGCACCTCGGCATCCCCGGCGAGGAGTTGCCGGGCAGCTGGTCGGCGACCGAGTTCGTGTCCTGGTACAGCGCGCACCCGGACGCCGTCGACGCCGGCTTCGTGCGCGGTGTCCGATCTGCGGTGGTGATCGGCGTGGGCAACGTGGCCGTGGACGTGACCCGGATGCTGGTGCGGGGCGCCGGGGAGCTGCGCCCGACGGACATGCCGCAGGCGGCGCTGGACACGCTGGCGGCGAGCGGCGTCGCCGAGGTCCACATGGTCGGCCGGCGCGGTCCTTCGCAGGCGCGGTTCACCACCAAGGAGCTGCGCGAGCTGGGCTGCCTGCCCGACACCGAAGTCGTCGTGGATCCTGCCGAGTTGGCACTGGACCCGGCTTGCGCCGACGTTGCGGCGCTGCCCGCCGTGCAGCGCCGCAACGTGGAGGCCATGCGCGGCTGGACCGCCGCCGAGCCAGGGCGATCGGGGCGCCGGATCCGGCTGCGGTTCTTCCTGCGACCCGTGGAAGTGCTCGCGGACGGCGGCCGGGTGGGAGGCGTGCGCTTCGAGCGGACGGCACCGGACGGGCGCGGCGGAGTGACGGGCACCGGACGGTACGAGGACGTGCCGGCGCAGCTGGTGCTGCGCTCGGTGGGCTATCGCGGAGTGCCCCTGGAGGGACTGCCGTTCGACGCGCGGAACGGGACCGTGCCGCACCGGGAGGGCCGGGTGCTGCGCGACGGCGTCACCTCGCCGGGCGAGTACGTCGCCGGATGGATCAAGCGCGGCCCCACGGGTGTCATCGGCACCAACCGGCCGTGCGCCAAGGAGACGGCGACCTCCCTGCTCGCGGACGCGTCCGCGCTCGCGCGCACCGAGGTGCCGCAGGACGCGCTCCCCGCGCTGCGGGCGGCGGGTCTCGAACCGGTGCCGTGGGCGGGCTGGCAGGCGATCGAGCGCGCCGAGGCCGAACTGGGCGCCCGGCTGGGCCGGGGCGTGGTCAAACTGGCCGACTGGGACACCCTGATGGGGGCGGCGCGGACGGCCTAGCCGACTGCGACTCGTCAGCGCCGGCGGGAGGCTTCGACGCCTTCCGCCGCGGCCTGCGTCGGCCCGGCCCCCCGCCCCCCTGCTGTCACCGACCGAAAACCGTACTGCGCGAAGCAGTGACTAGAAAGCGCTTTCACTCCGCAGGTACGCGTCCTCGGACATCACCTACAAGTGGGCGGTGTGGCGGGCCGCCGTCCCCCGCCGCGGCGGCCCACCGGCGTCCGCGGCCGCTCACGCCTCCCGCCCCCGGGCCTCCAGGGAGGCCGCCAGCTCCCGCTGGTAGCCGGCGTACGCCGCGCGCAGCTCCTCCCCGGGCCAGTCGGCGGGCCGCAGCCCGGGCGGCAGCACCGGATCGGTGAGCAGGTGGCGCACGACCGCGGCGAAGGCGGCGAGACGGTCGGCCGGCCGGTCCGCGCCCTCCGCCGCGGCCAGCAGGGCCCGGGCGGTGGCCGCCCACGCGTCCAGCGGCCACAGCCGGGCGACCTGCTCGTGCGCGGAGCCGCCGGGCCGGGCGGTGTAGGACAGGGCCACGTGCGCGAGGCCGGCCGGCAGCGGCCGGACCAGGTTGGCCGGGCGCAGCCAGACACCCTCGCGCAGTTCGGCCAGGCGCAGGGTGGTCAACCGGGCGCGCAGCTCGGCGCGTTCGGCGGGGCCGCGGCCGGTCGCCGTGATCACCACCATGTCCCAGTCGCCGTCCCACGCGCGCGTGCGGGGCCGCAGCCCCTCGTCCTGGCGGAGCTGCCGGGCCAGCAGCCGGTCGCTGAGCCCATAGACGGCGTCCGTACGGCGCAGGTCCCCCGCGGCCGTCATCCGGCTCAGTGCGGCCCGCAGGGTGGAGCCGCCGACACCGAACGGCTCCACCAGCCGGACCAGGTCCTTCACCGGCAGCTCGGGCGGGTGCACGCCCAGCAGGAGGCTGAGCACGACCGACCGCGCGGACAGGGGCCGCAGGGCCGTCCGGTCCGGCTCCACCGGCACGTTCATGCGCATGGGCACCCACTCTACGTGCGCCCCGGAACCGTTCGGCGTCGCATGATCCGCATGTGTTGCATCATTGCTACAGCCGCAGAATGAGTGCAACATGGCCGCATGGTCTCGACACCCGCGCAGTCGGCGCCCCAGCCGCAGTACGCCACCCACGACGTCACCAACCAGGCCCCGCCCCTGGCCCCGTACGACGCCTCCGACGACCGGGCCCTGCTGGAGGGGCTGCGCCGGGAGGGTGCCGGATGGGCCGAGGACGACATCCGGCGGCTCGGGCTGCGGGCCGGCAGCGAGGAGGCCCAGGAGTGGGGCGAGCTGGCCAACCGGCACGAGCCGGAGCTGCGCAGCCACGACCGCTACGGGCACCGGATCGACGAAGTCGAGTTCCATCCCAGCTGGCACCACCTGATGCGGACCGCGGTCGCCGAGGGCCTGGCCGGCGCCCCGTGGGCGGACGACAGGACCGGTGCCCACGTGGCACGCACGGCGGGCGGGCTCGTCTGGGGGCACACCGAGTCCGGGCACGGCTGCCCGACGTCCATGACGTACGCCGCCGTCCCCGCGCTGCGCGCCCAGCCGGATCTCGCCAAGCTCTACGAACCGCTGCTGACCAGCCGCGAGTACGAACCCGGGCTGCGGGTGCCCACCGAGAAGCCGGGCCTCCTCGCCGGCATGGGCATGACGGAGAAGCAGGGCGGCTCCGACGTCCGGACGAACACCACCACGGCGACGCCCACCGGCGAGCCCGGTGTGTACACGCTGCGCGGGCACAAGTGGTTCACGTCGGCGCCGATGTGCGACGTCTTCCTGGTACTGGCGCAGGCCCCGGGCGGCCTCTCGTGCTTCCTCGTGCCCCGGATCCTGCCCGACGGCAGCCGCAACACCTTCCGCGTCCAGCGGCTGAAGGACAAACTCGGCAACCGCTCCAACGCCTCCTCCGAGCCCGAGTTCGACCGGACGGTGGCCTGGCTGGTCGGACGGGAGGGCCGGGGCGTGAAGACCATCATCGAGATGGTCAACTGCACCCGTCTCGACTGCGTGATGTCCTCGGCGACCCTGATGCGCAAGACGCTCGTCGAGGCGGGCCATCACGCGCGGCACCGCAGCGCGTTCGGCGCGCGGCTGGTCGACCAGCCGCTGATGCGCAACGTACTGGCCGACCTGGCGCTGGAGTCGGAGGCGGCCACGACGCTCACGCTGCGACTGGCCGGGGCGGCGGACCGGGCCGTGCGCGGCGACGCCGGTGAGCGGGCCTTCCGGCGGATCGCCACGGCCGTCGGCAAGTACTGGGTCACCAAACGGGGCCCGGCGTTCACCGCGGAGGCCCTGGAATGCCTGGGTGGCAACGGGTACGTGGAGGACTCGGGCATGCCCCGCCACTACCGGGAGGCACCCCTGCTCTCCATCTGGGAGGGCTCGGGCAACGTCAACGCCCTGGACGTGCTGCGCGCCCTGAGCCGGGAACCGGACACCGCCGAGGCCCTCTTCGCCGAACTGGCCCTCGCGCGCGGGGCGGACGCCCGCCTGGACACGGCCGTGGCCGGACTGAAGGACCAGTTGGCCGGAACCGACCAGACCGGCGCCCGGCGGCTCGTCGAGCGGATGGCCCTCGCCCTCCAGGCCTCACTGCTGGTCCGGCACGCCCCGCACCCGGTCGCGGACGCCTTCTGCGCGAGTCGGATCGCGGGCGACTGGGGGCACGCGTTCGGCACCCTGTCTTCCGGAACCGACCTCGACGCCATCCTGGAGCGGGCCCTCCCCGGCCGGAACTGACCCCTCTCCCGGGCCACCGGGCCGGACCACGCCCGGTGGCCGGTGACAGCCGACGGATCGCACACAGTCAGCGCGCGGTTCCGTTTCGTTGTCAGTGCCGTGGTGCAGACTCGCGATCAGGTGGCACTCGTCTGGGGAGGACAACGTGTTCACGGGGATCGACGAGGTGGACTGGGCCTCGCTGCGGCACGCGCACGGCAGCGCGGAGGACGTGCCCGCGTGGTTGCGGCAGCTGGCCTCCGGCGACGCGGCCGAGCGGCACAGCGCGCTGGACGGCATGTACGGCGCGGTGCACCACCAGGGGAACGTGTACGACTCGACGCTGGCCTGCGTTCCCTTCCTGTACTCGATCGCGGTCCGCGAGGCGGTGCCGGACCGCGGCTGCATCGTCGAACTGCTGGTCAGACTCGGCTCGGAGAGCGGCGACACACGCGCGCGTGAGGCCGTGGGCGCCCAGGCCGAGGTCTTCGTGTCCCTGCTCGCGGACCCGGACCCCGGGGTGCGCCGGGCGGCGGCCGGCGCGGTCGTACGGTTCCTCCACGGCCCGGCCCGGGTCCTGGAGCTGCTGCGCCGGCGGCTCCCGGTCGAGCGGGACGACCGGGTCCGGCTCGCGCTCACCGAGGCACTCGGCCTCTTCGCCCGCAGGCACCCGGCGCACACGGCCGCGGTCGAGCTGCTGACCGCGCAGAGCGCCCCGCCGCACGACCCTGGGCAGCGGCTGGCGGCGCTCGGACAGCTCGCGCTGGTCGCCCCCGAGCGGCTCCCGGCCGACCTGGTGCCGACGGCCGTACGGCTGCTGCGGGACAGGTCGGGCCGCCGCGACCGGTCCCCGCACCGGACCCGCCCCGACAGCCTGGTGGGACGGATACGGCGGCTGCGCCCCTCGGACGAGGAGGGCGCCCGGCTGCTGCGCACCCTGCACACCGCGCTCGGCGACCGCACCGGGGACCGCGCCGCCCTGCTCGACGGGCAGTTGCGCAGCCCGGACCCGGTGGACCGGAGCAATGCCGTGTGCATGGCGGCCGGGCTGTTCCGCGGCTGGCGGGGCGACCACCGCGGGTCGGTGGCGCTGATCGGCGCCCAACTGGGCACCGACCAGGACCGATTACGCGACGTGGCGGTCTCGGCCCTGGCGGAGCTGTTCGCCCTGGCCGCGCCCGCCGCGGACGACCTCCACGCCCTGGTGACCGCACGGCCCGACCTGTGGACCCGCCGCTGGGAACGCGGTTCACCGACCCTCGGCACCCCGCTGAAGGCCCTCTGCAGGAGCGGCGACCCGCGGGCGCTCCCGATCCTGTCCCATCTGCTCGCCGGGCCGCTCCCGCCGGCCGGCCTGGCATACGAGATCGCGCACCTGGGGCCCGCCGCGGCACCGCTCGCCTCCGCGCTGCGCCACCGGCTCGGCCGCATCCCTCTGGCCTCCCCCGACGCAGGCACCCGCGCCGCCCCGCTGCTGTCGGCGCTCCGGGCCATCGGTGACCCGGACGCCGCGCCGGAGGTGCTGCGCCTGTTGTCCGGTGCCCCGGCCGGCCAGGGACCCCGGGGCACCGTCGCCGGACCGGCCATCGAGACCCTGGACGCCCTCGGGGCGACCGCGCAGGCGGCACCGGTGCTGCGGGCGCTGCTGCGCTCCCGGCACGCGGCCGCCGCCGCGGGCGCGCTGTGGTCGGCGGAAGGCGACGCCGGCGCCGTCCTGCCCGTCCTGCTACGGGAGCTGACGGAGGGTGAGCCGCTGAACCGCGGCCAGGCCGCCCGGCAGCTCGGCAGGCTCGGTCCGGCCGCCCGCCCCGCCCTGCCGGAGCTGAGCCGGGCGGCGCGTTCGGGACCGGTGGGGCTGCGGCTTTCGGCCGCGTGCGCGCTGTGGCACGTCGGCCGGGACCCGAAACCCGTGCTGCCGGTGCTCCGGGCCGCCTGGTCGCGGCACCCCCGGGGGCGCGTCCCCGTCGCCCGGTGCCTCGCCGCCATGGGCCCGGCGGCCGCGCCGCTGCGCGACCTCGTGGCCGCGGAACTCGCAGACCCCCGGCGCCTCCTGGCACGCGAGGGCGGGTACGGCGGCCATGACATCCCCGAGGACGAGGCGCTGCTCAGAGCCTGCCGGGAGGTCCTGGAGGGGCTGTAGCGGCCGCCGGGTCCGCCGGGCGGCTCACCCGGCCGTCCGGCCCCACTGCGGCCCGAGCCTGGCCCACTCGGCGTCCCAGCGGTCCATGCGGCGACGCTCCAGGCGGCCGCGCAGGACGAGCCCGCCGACGAACGGCACGGCGGCGGCGCTCAGCCCGACCAGGCCGCCCGTCAGGGTGGCCCGGAGGGTGGCCTCGGCGGCGGTGGTGGGCCGGGTGACCAGGTGACCCCGCTGATCCGTCCAGACGGTGACCGGGGTCCCGGCCTTGCTGCCCGGCGCCACCCGGGCCTGGCCGGAGTGGGCGGCGCCGTCCGCACCGGCCCAGCGCACCTCGGCCCAGACCCGCTCGGCGCCGGCGTCCTCGGCGGTGCGCCCGCCGGGTGCCTTCGCGACGACGCGGGCGGCGGTGGGATGCCAGGCGGCGCGCTCGCGGGCCAGTCCGTGCTCCACCGAGCGGGCCGCCACGAGGCCCGCCAGCACACCGGCCACCACGGTCAGCAGCCAGGCAGCGAGCACCACCCATGCCTCGACCACGTCGGCCCGGCGCCTGAGCGGATTGCGCCGCCAGCGCCACACCCACACCTTGGGACCACGGAACGCCGACAAAGGCATCCTCCTCACGAGCGCACCGACAGGTCGGACCGACCTCCCATACGGGCGGGGTCGGCCCGTTGCTCACGACGAGCCGTCCCACCGACGGTCGCACGTGGCACCCCTTTCGCGCAGGCACATGCCGCAACGGACCTTGCCGATCTCTACGACAGGCCGTCCACACCGCGCCGACCTGCGGCGACGCGTTTCCTCGGGCCGACTGTCAGTGGCGGGGTGCAGACTGGCCGATATCTGACGACTACCTGGACGAAGACGTCCCGGAGGTGATCGGCATGACCGAGGTCCTGCTCGCCGTGGGCACCCGGAAAGGTTTGTTCATCGGGCGGCGCCGGGGCGGCGCCTGGGAGTTCGACGACCGCCCTTGCTTCAACGCCCAGGCGATCTACTCGGTCGCCGTCGACACCCGCGGCGGCACGCCCCGGCTGCTGGCAGGCGGGGACAGCGCCCACTGGGGCCCGTCGGTGTTCCACTCCGACGACCTGGGCCGCACCTGGACCGAGCCCGCCCGGCCGGCCGTCAAGTTCCCCAAGGACACCGGGGCTTCCCTGGAACGGGTCTGGCAGCTGCACCCGGCCGCCGCCGAGCCGGACGTGGTGTACGCGGGCACGGAACCTGCCGCGCTGTACCGCTCGGAGGACCGCGGGGAGAGCTTCGAGCTGGTGCGTCCCCTGTGGGAGCACCCGACCCGCTCCCGCTGGGTGCCGGGCGGCGGCGGTGAGGGCCTGCACACCGTGCTCACCGACGCGCGCGACCCCCGCTCGGTGACGGTGGCCGTCTCCACCGCCGGGGTGTTCCGCACGGTGGACGGCGGCGCGAGCTGGTCGCCCTCCAACTCCGGGGTCTCCGCGGTGTTCCTGCCGGACCCGAGCCCGGAGTTCGGTCAGTGCGTGCACAAGGTCGCCCGGGACGCGGCCGACCCGGACCGGCTGTACCTGCAGAACCACTGGGGCGTGTACCGCAGCGACGACGCGGGCGCGCAGTGGACCGACATCGGCGCGGGCCTGCCGTCGACCTTCGGCTTCGCGGTGGCCGCCCATCCGCACCGCGGCGACACCGCGTACGTCTTCCCGATCAACGCCGACGCCGACCGGGTGCCCGCCGACCACCGCTGCCGGGTCTTCCGCACCCAGGACGCGGGCAAGAGCTGGGAGCCGCTGGCGGCGGGGCTGCCGGAGGAGGACCACTACGGCACGGTGCTGCGGGACGCCCTGTGCACCGACGACGCCGACCCGGCGGGCGTGTACTTCGGCAACCGCAACGGCGAGGTCTTCGCGTCGGCCGACGACGGCGACACCTGGCGGCAGTTGGCCTCGCACCTGCCGGACGTGCTGTGCGTGCGGGCCGCGGTGATCGGATGAGCCCGACGGGGGGACCTGACGGCGTTGGCCACCGGTTGATCTCCGCTGCCCGTACGGCAGTAGGGTGACGCCCGTGGCACCACGACCCTTGCATGAGATCGTCGAACCGGGCTGGGCGAAGGCCCTGGAACCCGTCGCCGGGCGGATCGCCGAGATGGGCGACTTCCTGCGCGCGGAGATCGCCGCGGGACGCACCTACCTGCCCGCCGGAGCGCATGTGCTGCGCGCCTTCCAGCAGCCCTTCGACGAGGTGCGGGTCCTGATCGTCGGTCAGGACCCGTATCCGACCCCGGGGCACGCGGTGGGACTGTCCTTCTCGGTGGCGCCCGAGGTGCGCCCGCTGCCGCCGAGCCTGATCAACATCTACCGGGAACTGCACGCCGACCTGGGGCTGCCCCAGCCTTCCACCGGCGACCTCACCCCGTGGACCGAGCAGGGCGTGCTGCTGCTCAACAGGGCGCTGACCACGGCACCGCGCAGTCCCGCCGCCCACCGCGGCAAGGGCTGGGAGGAGGTCACGGAGCAGGCGATCCGGGCGCTGGCCGGGCGCGGCAAGCCCTTGGTGTCCATCCTGTGGGGCCGCGACGCCCGTAATCTGCGCCCGCTGCTGGGCCGGTTGCCCGCCGTGGAGTCCGCGCATCCCTCGCCGATGTCGGCCGACCGCGGCTTCTTCGGGTCGCGGCCGTTCAGCCGGGCCAACGACCTGCTGATCCAGCAGGGCGGACAGCCGGTGGACTGGCGTCTGCCGTGACCGTCCCCGGCTATCTGGCCGTGGACTCCGGCGGCTCCGGCCTGCGGGTCGCGGTCGGGGTTCCCGGCCGGCCGCCGGCGGCCGTCGGGGAGACGCGGGAGCCGGTCCGTACCGGCGCCCGGGGCATCGACCCCGCCCACCTGATGGCGCAACTGCTGCCCCTGGCCCGGGCGCTGGCCGAGCGGGCGGGAGTGGACGAGCCGGCCACGGCCGTCGTCGGCACCGCCGGGTTCGCCAGCCTGGGCGACGCCCTGCGTGCCGAACTGCCGGGCGCGCTCGCCCGGGAGCTGGGTGCGCGTTCGGTGGCGCTCGCGGCCGACGCCGTGACGGCCTACGTGGGCGCCCTGGGGCCGCGTCCGGGCGCCGTCGTCGCCGCGGGCACCGGACTCATCGCCCTCGGCACCGATCTGACCGGCTGGCGCCGGGCGGACGGCTGGGGCCATCTGCTGGGCGACTGCGGTGGCGGCGCCTGGATCGGGCGGGCCGGTCTCGAGGCGGCGCTGCGCGCCCACGACGGCCGCGACGGCGGCTCGACGGCCCTGCTGGCGGCCGCCGAGGAGCAGTTCGGGCCGGTTCGGGAGCTGCCCGGCCTGCTCTACCCGCGTACCGACCGCCCCGCGATGCTGGCCTCCTTCGCGCCCCGGGTGGCCGACCGCGCCCCGCACGACCCGGTCGCGGCCGGGATCCTGCGCGCGGCCGCGCGGAACATGGCCGAGTCCGCGGCGGCGGTGTGCCCGGCGTCCGGTGCGCCGGACGTGGCGTTCACCGGCGGTCTCCTCCGGCTGGGCGCTGCGCTCCTCGTGCCGTTGCGCGAGGAGGTGGCCGAGCGGCTGCCGCACGCCCGGGCGGTGCCGGCCGAGGGCGATCCGCTGCACGGATGTGTCCGGATCGCGACCGAGCTGGCGGCCGGACGGCTCGCTCTGCCGGGTGAGACGGCGCTGCTCTACGTGGTCCGCGCAAAAGGGGATTGACCCCCTTCATCGCGCATGTGCCCGGCAAATGCCCAGAACATGTGACAAGCGGGCGTAACTCATCAGACAAAACCGGACGGATACCGCTCACCTGCACCCTCCCCGAACAGGGGAGCCCAGGAAACAAGTAACATGCGGCGCCATGAGCTCCCCCACTGGGCCCGCGTCCGGCCTGCCAGTACGAATGCCGCGACCCCGCCAGCCCGGACGGCACCGCCGACCGGAACCACTGGTGGCTCCCGAGGGCGCGCCCGCGCTCGTCCTCGCGGTTCCCGGCGCGCCCAGCGCCGCCACGCGCAGCCTCGCCGAGGAGGTCGTGAGCATCGCCCGCTCCGAGCTGCCCGGTCTGGATGCCCGGATCGGGTTCGTCGACGGGGACGACGCCGAGTTCCCCACCCTGCGGGCCGTGCTGACCCGCGCCGCCGAGGAGCGCACCGCCCGCTTCGAGCGGGCCGTCGCCGCCGGTCTCGAGGTCAAGGAGCCGGACGGCCCGGTCGCGGTCGTCGTCCCGCTGCTGGCCGGCCCGGACAGCGCGCTGCTGCGCCAGGTCCGCCAGTCGGTGATGGACAGCAGGGTCGCCGCCGACCTCACGGACGTCCTCGGCCCGCACCCGCTGCTCGCCGAGGCGCTGCACGTGCGCCTGTCCGAGGCGGGCCTGGCCCGCGCCGACCGCGCCCGGCTGTTCACGGTGGCCACCGCCGCCGACGGCATCATCCTGGCCTCCGTGGGCGGCGAGGAGGCCGTGCAGGCGGCCGGGATCACGGGCATGCTGCTCGCCGCGCGGCTGGCCGTGCCGGTGATGGCGGCGGCCCTCGACCAGGAGGGTTCGATCTCCTCGGTCGCCGAGCAGCTGCGCGCCTCGGGCTCGCAGCAGCTGGCCCTCGCCCCGTACCTGGTCGGCCCGGAGATCGACCCGGCGCTGCCGGCGGCGGCCGCCGAGGAGGCGGGCTGCGCGATGGCCGAGCCGCTGGGCGCCTACCCGGCGATCGGCAAGCTCGCCCTCGCCAAGTACACGACCGCCCTGGGCATCGCCCCGCAGCCGCAGGGGACCCCGGTCCGCTGACGCCGACGGCACCCGCACCACACAGGGCCCGCTCCAGCAACTGGAGCGGGCCCTCGGCCGTTCGGGGGGCGAGCGCAGCCGAGGAGTCCGTGGGGGCGGGCTCGGCCGAAGGCGGAGCGCTCAGCCGAAGACGACGCAGGAGGCCGCCGCGACCTCGACGGAGCCGTCGTAGCGGGGGATCCCGGTGCGCTCCTCGACGGCGAACCAGGCCACGTCGCCGGAGCGCTCGTTGGCCGCGTAGAGGAAGCCGCCGTGCTCGGCCAGCGCGCGCGGCCAGTGCCCGCCGCACGGCACCGTGCCGGTCAGCCGGAGTCCGTCGCCCTCGACCGCGAGGACGGACAGGACGTCCTCGCCGCGGGTCGCGGTCCACACGAAGCGGCCGTCGGGCGAGACCACGATGCCCGAGGGGTGGGCGTCGCCGGCCGGTGCGCCGGGCAGGACCGGTACCTCGGTCAGCGGCTTCAGGGAGCCGCCGGCGGCGTCCCAGCGGCAGACGGTGACGGTCGGGGTGAGCTCGTTGACGACGTAGGCGTGCTCGCCGTCCGGATGGAAGGCCAGGTGACGGGGTCCGGAGCCGGGGCGCAGCGCGATCTCGCGGTGCAGGACCGGCGTGCCGCCGTCGAGGGTGCACACGCGTACCGAGTCGGTGCCGAGGTCGACGCTGACCGCCCAGCGGCCGGTCGGGTCCGGCAGTACCTGGTGGGCGTGCGGGCCTCGCTGGCGGCGCTCGTGCGGCCCTGAGCCGGTGTGCAGCAGCTGCCCGGAGGGTGCCGGTGCGAGGGTGCCGTCCGGGCGCACCGGCACGGCGCTGACGCTGCCGGAGCCGTAGTTGGCGGTCAGGACGTGCCCGGCGTGCAGGCTGAGGTGCGTGGGCCCGCTGCCGTCGACCGGCACGGGCGGCCCGGCGGGCTCCGGCTTGTCGCCGCCCACGCGGAACGCGGCGACCGCACCGTCGGCGGTCTCGCTGACCGCGTAGAGCATGCTCGCGTCCGGCGACAGCGCCAGGTAGGAGGGGTCGGGCAGGGTGCCGAGGCCCCCGCTGAGGCTCAGCGCGCCGCCTGCCGGGTGGACGTCCGCGATCACGAGGCCGGGCCCGCCGGCCGCCGTGAACGAGCCGATGAACGCTCTGTGCCGCCTGCCGCCTTCTGCCACCGCTGTCCCCTCATCGTCGGAGCCAGTGCCGACGGTAGCAGTCGATCACGTTCGGTCTAGACCAACGGAGGGGGTGTCCGTCCGGCCGTCCCTCAGGCGCCGACCAACGGCGACCCGGACGGCGCCCGCAGCGGCTCGGCCAGGTCGGCCAACGCGCGCTCCAGGCCGTGCAGGTGGGCGAGGGCCGGCTCGGCGGGGGCCTCCGCCGGCCGGTGGACGTGGTCGGAGCCGCCCTCGGTGAGCGCCTCGACCGCGGCCTCCACGCGCCAGCAGGCGGCGGCGAGCCGGGCGTCGTGGGACGCCTCGGGGTCGGCGGCGACGGCCACCAGGCCCCGGATCTCGCGGGCGCAGTCGTCGAGGAGCGCGAGGACCCGGCGGGCGCGCCGCTTGCGGCCGAGCATCGGGTTCAGCGGGTGGACCAGCGGGGCGACCGAGAGCCGGACCCGGCCCAGCAGCCGCTCCAGTTCGGCCACGCGGGGCGCCGGGTCGGCCGTGGCCGAGCCCGCGAGCCGGGCGGCGGCCTCGGCGGTGCAGGCGTGCACGCAGCGCAGGGCGCGCTGGATCCAGGCGTCGGTGGTGGCGTGGGTGGTGACCGGCAGGACGAACAGCACGGCGAGCATCGCGCCCAGCGCGCCGACCGCGGTCTCGGTCAGGCGCAGGGCGAGGAGGCCGGGGCCGAGGACGCCGAGCAGGCCGTAGAGCAGCTCGGCGAGCAGGGTCACCCAGAGCATCATCCAGGTGTAGGAGACGGCGGCCGTGTAGAAGATCCCGAAGACGGCGACGGCGACGAGGGCGGCGGTGGGGAGGGGCGCGCCGTGCACGGGCAGGGCGACGAGCAGGCCGAGGCCGATGCCGATGACGGTGCCGAGGACCCGCCGGAAGCCGCGTACCAGGGTCTCGCCGCGCGAGGCGGTGTTGACGAAGACCCACCAGGTGGCACCCACGGCCCAGTACCAGCGCTGGCCGGACACCAGCTGGCCGACGACCAGCGCGAACCCGGCGCCCGCGACCGCCTGGACCGCCTGCCGGGTGGTCACGCGGGCCAGCCCCGTGCCGGCGAGTGGCGCGGGCGCGACGGCGGCGGGCAGCCCTCGCTCGTAGCACCACAGGCCGAAGCGCACCGCGGCCGCGCTGAGCACGGACAGCACGACGGCGGCGTACAGCTCGGGCAGCTGTCCCGGCGTGGCGTGCAGGAACTGGGCCACGAAGAAGGTCATGAACGCGAACACGCCGAGGCTGTGGCCTCGCGGGCCCCAGCGGCGGGCGTACACGCCGGCGCCGACCACGGCCAGGAAGGCCAGGTCCCGCGCCACCGGGAGGCCGTGCAGTTCGGCGGCGGCGGCGAGCACGGGCAGGCCGACGGCGGGCAGCAGCGCGGTGGTGACCGCCTGTCCCCGCACGGTGGGGTCGGCGACGGTGAACAGGGCGAGCAGCGCGGCGAGCCCGCCGGTGACCGCTCCCGGCAGCGAGTGGCCCATGGCCCCGCACACCACGACCGCCAGGCCGATGCCGAGCACCGCCCGCGCGGCGAAACGCAGTCGCGTACGCCCCGGGTCCGGTGCCACGAACACCCTCTTCAGCACTGCTGTCCGCCCCCTTGTGGCCATCCCGCACGAAAAAGGCGCCGCGGGATCCGCAGCGCCATCGACGTGTCCATGAGAGCATCCCGGAGGTCACTGGCTCAAGTGAGCCGTGGATCACTGGACCAATGGACCAGTCCGCAGTGGTTTCGACAACCCGCCGGAATGCCAACGGACCAGGTCGGACGGTAGACGGGGTCCGGGTGAGTGTGAGCCATTGGTACAGTCGGCGTTCATGAGCGTGGACGAACTCGACACCCGCATCCTGCGGCTGCTGCTGGAACAGCCGCGTACCAGCGTGCGCGAGTACGCCCGGCTCCTCGGTGTGGCCCGTGGCACGCTCCAGGCCCGCCTCGACCGCATGGAGCGGGACGGCGTGATCACCGGTACCGGACCCGCGCTCTCCCCGCCGGCACTGGGCCACCCGGTCCTGGCGTTCGTGCACATCGAGGTCACCCAGGGCCATCTGGACGACGTGGGGGACGCGCTGGCCGCCGTCCCGGAGATCGTCGAGGCGTTCTCCATCACGGGCGGCGGGGATCTGCTGGCCCGCGTGGTCGGGCGGGACAACGCCCATCTGGAGGACGTGATCCAGAAGCTGATCAGTCTGCCCGGCGTGGTGCGCACCCGTACCGAGGTGGCGCTGCGCGAGCGCGTGCCGTACCGGCTGCTGCCGCTCGTGGAGTCGGTCGGGCGGGCGGCCCGGGCCTGACGGCGGCGCTCCTCGCGTGGCGGTGGGCGGGGTGGCTGCTTAGCGTGACCACATGACCACAGTCCAGGCCCGGCCCGCCCCCGACGACCGGAGGTGGAAGGCGCTCGCGGTCTGTCTCACGGCGGGCTTCATCTCGCTGCTCGACACCTCGATCGTGAACGTGGCGCTCCCCTCGATGGAGCGCGGTCTCGGCGCCTCCGAAGCCGCCCAGGCCTGGGTCGTCTCCGGATACGCCCTGACCTTCGGGCTCGCGCTCGTCCCCGCGGGCCGGCTGGGCGACATGCACGGAAGACGCCGGGCCTTCCTCTTCGGGCTCGCCCTGTTCACGCTGGCCTCGGCGGCGTGCGGGCTCGCGCCCGGCCCGTCCTGGCTGGTGGTGTTCCGGCTGATCCAGGGCACGGCGGCGGGCATGGTCGCACCGCAGACCTCGGGGCTGATCCAGCAGATGTTCCAGGGCGCCGAGCGGGCCAAGGCCTTCGGCCTGCTGGGCAGTGTCATCGGGATCTCCACGGCGGTGGGTCCGCTGGCGGGAGGTGTGCTGATCGACGCCGTCGGGACCGACGACGGCTGGCGCTGGGTGTTCTTCGTCAACCTGCCCATCGGTGTGGCCGCCTTCGCCGCGGGCCTGCGGCTGCTGCCGCACTTCCCGGTGCCGACGGCGAAACGGGAGACGTTCGACCTGTTCGGGGTGCTCCTGCTCGGCTCCGGGGTGCTGGCGCTGATGCTGCCGCTGGTGCAGGAACAGCAGTGGACCGGCCGGGAGAAGTGGGCGCTGTTCCCCCTGGCCGCGCTGCTGCTGGCCGCGTTCTGGGGCTGGGAGCGGCGGCAGGGGCGGCTCGGGCGGGCCCCGCTGGTCGACCTCGGCCTGTTCTCCCTGCGGTCGTTCACGCTCGGTGCCCTGATCAGCCTGACCTACTTCGCGGGCTTCACCACGGTCTTCTTCGTCTACACGCTGTTCCTGCAGAACACGGTCGGCTACAGCGCGCTGGCGGCGGGGCTCACCGTGCTGCCGTTCGCGGCCGCCTCGGCGGTGGGCGCCGCGGCCGGGGGCCGGCTGGTGGTGCGCTACGGCCGCAAGCTCGTCGTCATCGGCCTGAGCGGGGTGGCGCTGGGGCTGCTCGGGGTCGTCCTGGCGGTGGAACTGGTGCCCGGGCGCGGCGTGGGCTGGGCCACGGCGCTGCCGATGCTCATCGGGGGGATCGGCTCCGGTCTGACGGTCTCCCCGAACACGACGCTCACCCTCACCCGGGTGCCCGTCCGCCGCGCCGGAGCGGCCGGCGGGGTCCTCCAGACGGGTCAGCGCGTCGGCTCGGCGGCCGGCATCGCGGTCGTGGGCGCGGTGTACTTCGCGCATCTCACCGGCCACGGCCGCTCCACCACGGCCATTCAGCTCGGTCTGCTCACCGCCGTGGGGCTCATCATGATCGCGCTGGTGCTGGCCGTCGCGGACCTGCGCGAACGGCACGTGCACCCGGAGCGGGAGCGGGCCGGGGAGCGGGTGCCGTCGGGCGTGGAGGAGGGTGGCGCCGGGGAGACGGTCCGGCCCGGCTCATGACGGGCGCGGCCGGTCCTGGACGGTCGTGCGGCCGGCCCAGGATGCGGTACCGCGTCGCACGCGGGCCCGACCGGTCGGGTCGGGTCGGGTGAGGTCAGGACTTCCGGCGCGGCTTCCCCCGCTTGGCCGGGCGGCCGGAGTTCGAGGCGGTGCGGCCCCGGGCGGTGCGGCCCGCGGACTTGCCGCCGGTGGGCTTGCCGCTCGTGGACCTCGCGCCGGCCGCCGGCTTCTGCCGGGCCTTCCCCGGCTCCTGCTTGCGCTGCGGCTCGGTCTCCGGCTTGGCCGCCGCACGGCCCCGGGTGCTGTTGACCGTGCGGCCGCGCACGATGCCGATGAAGTCCTCCACCAGGTCGGTGGTGGCCTCCTCCGGCCAGGACAGCGCGACGCTGGACCGGGGCGCGTCGACGACCGGGCGGTAGGTGAGGTCCTTGCGGTGGTGCAGCCGGGCCAGCGACTGCGGAACGATCAGGAGTCCGACGTTCGCCGCCACCAGCTCGACGGCGTCCTCCGTCGTCGCCGGGCGTTCGAAGGCGGGCTCGCCGGGCGGGCGGTCCCAGTCGAAGACGTCGTCGAGGGGGTGGAAGACCACCTCGTCGGCCAGGTCCGCCAAGGTCACCTCCTCCGCTGCCGTGATCAGGTGGTCCTTGGGGACGACGACGACCGTGGCCTCGGTGTAGAGCGGGATCGCGCTGAAGAAGGCGCGGTCGACGGGCAGCCGTACGAGCCCGGCGTCGGCGTCGCCCGCCCGCAGCACGTCCGAGGCCTCGGTGGAGGGGACCTGGAGGAGGGTGAGCGGGACGCCGGGCAGGCGCTCGTTCCAGATCCGCACCCATTTGGCGGGCGTCGCTCCGGGGACGTACGCGAGCCGGAACGACGGAGTTTCCTGCGTGCCTGTCACCAGGCCAGGCTACCGGCCGTGGTCGGCCGCGCGGCACGCGGCCGATACCCTTGACCTCATGAGTTCGCAGCAGAGCACCCAGACGATGAAGCCCGCGACCGCGGCCAAGAAGCTGGGTGTGTACCTCCCCGCCACCCCCGCCGAGTTCCAGGAGGGTGTGGTCACGCGCGCCGAACTGAACGAGCTCCAGGCCGATCCGCCCGAGTGGCTGCTCGAGCTGCGGCGCAGCGGCCCGCACCCGCGCCCGGTGGTCGCCGCGAAGCTCGGTGTCTCCATCTCCGGCCTCACGCGCGGCGGTGTCACCGAACCGCTCACCACCGACCAGATCGAGGCGCTCAAGGACGAGCGGCCCGAGTGGCTGGAGAAGGAGCGGGCCATCCAGGCCGAGGTCCGCAAGGAGTCCGTGCGGATCAAGAACCTGAAGAAGGAGAAGGACGCCTGAGGAAGCCGGCGCCTCTCCCCCCGTTCAGCCGTCCGACGGCACCCTCGGCCGGTCCCCGCTGACTGCTCGCGTCACGCGGCGGATCCCGTCGCCCGCACCACGGCAGATGCCGAACGGCGTTGTCAGTGCCCTGCCCTACAGTTCCCGTCACTTGATCATTGCGGTGCGGGGAGGCACGTATGGGGTGGGTGTCGGCCGGCGACTACGAGGTCGCCCTCGACAGCGGGAAGGTGGTGTGCCGCAACGCGGCCGGACGACGGCTGAAGTCGGTGCCGGCCAAACTCACCGACGACCCGGCGGTCGTGGGCCTGCGGCAGCTCGCCGAGTGGCTGGAGCGGCACGAGCGGCAGTGCCTGGACGCCGTGGAGCGGTGGATGGTCCGCTCGCTGCCGGTGCCGCTCCGCGTCGTCGCCCGCGTCTGGCCGGACCCCTCCGGCGATCACGGCGGCGGTCCTGGCCGGGGTGCCCACCCTGTCGACGCACTTCCTGGCGTTCTCCACCGAGGTCGTCGACCTGACCGATCATGTCGAGGACCCGCTGTCGCTGCTGCTGGAGGTCGGCGTGGGCGGCGGCACCCACATAGCCGCCGGGCTGCGGCACGCGCGTGAGCTGGTCACGGTGCCCTCGCGGACGCTCGTCGTGGTCGTCAGCGACTTCGAGGAGGGCTACCCCGTCGGCGGTCTGCTCGCCGAGGTCCGCGCCCTGGCCGGCGCCGGCTGCCGGCTCCTCGGGTGCGCGAGCCTGGACGACTCCGGACGTCCCCGGTACTCGACGGGGGTCGCGGCGCAACTGGTCGCCGCGGGCATGCCGGTGGCGGCCCTCAGCCCACTCGAACTCGCCCGCTGGGTAGGGGAGAAGATCGCATGAGCAGCCCGAGCCAGGACCGGCCGGGTGGGGACCTCCCGCCGGTCGACCCGTCCGTGACCGCCGAACTGGTCGCGGCCCTCTCGCCCCGGCTGCGCAAGCGGCTCGACGCGGGCATCGCCAAACTGGCGGACCGCCCGGCCGTCCGCGACGGCGACACGGTGCGCATCGCCGTCGACGACACCATCGACGTCGAACTGCACGCGCCCGGCGGCCGGGTGAGCAGCGCGGACGCAATCCGCTGCGGCTGTCTGCTGGCCCCCGACTGCCTGCACCGCGCCGCGGCCGCTTCGTCGGCACCGGTCGCGGACCCGGACGCCGACGCGGACCTGGACCTCGACGCGGACCCGGACTTCGACGCGGACGCGGCTCCGGCCGCGGACCTCGACTCCGACGCCGGTGCGGCTCGGGTCGCCGACTCGGCCACGGACGCGAACTCCGCCACCGACGCGAACTCGGCCACCGACGCAACGACCGGCCCGGCCACCTCACCCGACCCGGCCACCTCGCCTGCCCCGGCCACGTCCCCTGGCCCGGCCGCCTCGGGTCGGAAGGCGTCCGGATCGGGTGAAGCGGAGACCACCGGACCGACCGCCGGGAAGGCGGAGCCCGAGCGGGCCACCGCCGAACAGCGCGCCGCCGCCCGCGCCGTGCACGCGGCAGCGACCGCCGTCCTCGAAGCCGGTGCGGACGGTTCCGGCGCCGTGCTCCAGGCGGAGTTGCTGCGCGCCGCGCACACCGCCCGGCTCGCGGGACTTCCCCGACCCGCCGCCACGGCCGTCTCCGTGGTCACCGCGCTCCGCGCGGCCCGCAGCGCCGACCCCGCGTATCGACTCGCCGATCTCGTCACCGCGCTGCGCGACGTCCTGTCGGCGGCCCACCGCGTCCCGCACGCCGTGGACGCCGAGCTGGCCGAACTGCGCGGCACCGTACGGCAGTCGTACCGCCCGGACGGCTCCCTGCGGCTGTACGGCCTCTTCTCCGAGCCGGTGCTGACGGCGAGCGGGTACGCGGGCGCGGTCACCTGGACGGCCGATACCAAGGGCCGTCTGTTCCAGGTGTCGGACGTGGCGCCGGGCGGGGTCGGGCGCGCGGTGGGCGCGGCCGACCGGGCCGTGCGCGTGGGCGACACGGCGCTGACACACCGGGAACTGTCGCGTGCGGGCCTGGCGGTGTCGGGGGCGACGGTGTCCCCGGCGGGCCGGCTCGGCGCGGGGGTACGGGCGGTCCGCGCGTCCGGTGCCGACTGGCGCGAAGAGCCCCTGGACCGGCTCTGGGCACCGCCGCCCGCCGAGCAGGTGACCCGCGCCCTGACCGGCGGCCACGACCTGCTCTTCCTGGAGGTCACCCTCGGGGGCGCGGTCCGGGAAGCGGCGGGCGACTGCCTGCTCGCGGACTGCGAAGGCGTGCCACTGCGGCTGGTCGGCGCCCACGACCATCCGGCGCTCCCCCACCGACAACCTCCGCCTGCTGGCCGCCGCCCGGGGCGGCAGGCTGCGGATCGTGGCCCGGCTGGTCCCGGCCCCGTACCCCCGGGCGCTCCTGCTGGCGGCCGAGCACCCCAGCGTTCCCGGCACCCGCGTCGACATCGGCCTCGACCGGCTGCAGCACGCCCACCTGCCCGCCGTGCCCGTCACACCGGCCGCTCCGGCCGCCGTGCCCACGGCCGAAGAGGCCCCGGTGCACCTGCTGCGCCGGCGGGTGCACCAGGCGGTGTCGGGCGGCCGGCTGGTGCTGTCCTTTCCCGGGAACCCGCGGCCGACGCCCGGCGGCTGGGCCGGCATGGTCTGGCGACGGCGGGTGACCTCCTGGGCGAGCTCCACGCGGCCGCGGCGGAGCGCGCCCGCGACGTGTTCGGCAGGCTGCTCCCGGCAGATTCCGACCGGTTCGCGCGGGCCTGGCTGGCCGCGGCCCGCTACACCGACGAACTGGACCGCGCGCTGTGCGCCGCGGCCTGGGGGTCGGGGGCGGCGAGCGGGTGAGGGGTGGCGGCCACGCCGGGCGGGCCGCCGTTCCCCCGTGTCGGCGGCGCACCCGGCGTGCGTCCCAGCAGGCCGGTGCCGCCGGGTTGAAGTGTGCGACAACCGCGGAGGGCGAGGGTATGCGTACAACTGCGTAGGGGATCCGGACGGAAGCCCGCCGGCGAGCAGGCGGGCGGAGGGGAAGACGTGGCACAGGGGCTGGACCGGGCCTACGAACGCCTGACGGCGGTCGCCGTGGCGGCGCTGCACGAACGGGAGCCGGGGCGTCTGTGGCCGCTGCTCGGCGCCGCCCTGACGGGCCTGTGCGGCGGGGAGGCGGTCGTCCACAAACTGGACGACTGGACCGAGCGCAGCGGCACGGTCGGCGCCGCACCGGACGGCGCCGCCGCCGAACTGGGCCGGCTCGCGGACGCGGACCTGGGTCTGCTGCGCGCCGGCTATCCGTTCGCCCGCCACTACGCGGCGAGCACGGACCGTACCCCGGTCAGCGCGCACCGGGCGGCGGGCACCGACTGGCCGGGCAGCCGGACGGCCCAGCTGCTCGGTGACGTCCTCGACGTCGACCACGTGCTCGGCGTGCCGCTGCCCGGCAGTGCCGCACCGATCACCGGCTGTCTCGTCTACCGCTCGGGGACCGACTTCACCGACGACCACCTGACGATGGCCGAGCGCGCCCAGCCGCTGCTGGCCGGCGTGGAGCGGCAGCGACGGCTGCTGCTGGAATGGCGACGGTCCGCCCCGGTCGGCACACCGGACGAGCGTGCCGCGGAATGCGCCCTGACGCCCCGTGAGACGACCGTCCTGCTCCTGCTCGCCGACGCCCTGACCGCCGACACGATCGGCCGCCGCCTGGGCGTCTCGCCCCGCACGGTCCACAAACACATCGAGAACATCTACCGCAAACTGGGCACCCGCGACCGGATCAGCACGGTACTCCACGCCCAGCGCCTGGGACTGCTCGCGCCGCCCGCCGGCAGAGGACCCTTCACGGGCCCTTGTTGACCGCTGCGACCGGCGGCGCCTGGTCAACCGGCTGCTGGAACCGATGGAGGTGAAGCGCTTCGAGGATTCCGAAGTGCGCAACCTCATCACCTCGCCGAGCGACGGGGCGAGATTCCTCCAGGCGCCGACCGTCTCAGCCCAGGAAGCTCAGCCGCACCTTGCGGTCGGGGTTGTCCCGGTTGGTGTCCACCAGGCACACGGACTGCCAGGTGCCCAGCTCCAGGCTGCCGCCGACGACCGGGAGGGTCGCGTGCGGCGGGACGATGGCGGGGAGGACGTGGTCGCGGCCATGCCCCTGACTGCCGTGCCGGTGCTGCCAGCGGTCGTCCGCCGGGAGCAGGGTGTGCAGGGCGGCCAGGAGGTCGTCGTCACTGCCGGCGCCCGTCTCGATGACGGCGATGCCGGCGGTCGCGTGGGGCACGAAGATGTTCAGCAGGCCGTCGCGGCCGGCCGCCACCTCGCGGAGGAAGTCCTCGCAGTCCGAGGTCAGGTCGACGACCCGCTCCCGGGAGCCGGTGGCGACGTTCAGCATCCGAGTGGTGAAGGCATCTGACATGCCCCCATCCTGACCCATGTGCCGGGCTTCACACCTCGTGGCGCGACTGTCGCCGTCGAGCGTGGGGGGGGGGGAGCCCGGGGGAAGATCCCGCATCGCCTCACTGTTCGTAGAAGCGTGAACGAATTGCGCGAGGTCGAGGTGGTCGTCATCGGTGCCGGCCAGGCCGGTCTGTCCAGCGCCCACCACCTGCGGCGCGCCGGTTTCGAACCGGACCGCGACTTCGTGGTCCTGGACCATTCCCCCGGGCCGGGCGGCGCCTGGCAGTTCCGCTGGCCCTCGCTGACGTACGGCAAGGTGCACGGGATGCACGCGCTGCCCGGCATGGAACTGACGGACGCGGACCCGCGACGGCCCTCGGCGGAGGTCATCGGCGCGTACTTCGACCGCTACGAGCGAACCTTCGATCTGCGAGTGCGGCGGCCCGTCGACGTACGGGCCGTGCGCGAGGGGGAGGACGGGCGGCTGCTCGTGCGGACCTCGGAGGGCGACTGGTCCACACGCGCGCTGATCAACGCGACCGGAACCTGGGACCGCCCGTTCTGGCCGCGCTATCCCGGTCAGGAGAGCTTCCGGGGACGGCAGCTGCACACCGCGCGGTACGCCGGGCCGGAGGAGTTCGCCGGGCAGCGGGTCGTGGTGGTCGGCGGCGGGGCGTCCGGCACCCAGCACCTGCTGGAGATCGCCCCGTACGCGGCCGCGACCACCTGGGTCACCCGGCGGCCCCCGGTCTTCCGCGAGGGTCCGTTCGACCAGGAGGCCGGCCGGGCGGCGGTGGCGCTGGTGGAGGAACGGGTGCGCCTGGGCCTGCCGCCGAGGAGTGTGGTGGCGGTCACCGGTCTGCCGCTCAACGACGCGATCAGGCAGGGGCTCGCCGACGGAGTCCTGCACCGGCAGCCGATGTTCGACCGCATCACTCCGGACGGGGTGCAGTGGGGCGACGGCCCGGGCGCCCGGCGCGTCGGCGCCGACGTCATCCTCTGGGCCACCGGCTTCCGGGCCGCCCTCGACCACCTCACACCGCTGCGGCTGCGCGAGCCGGGCGGCGGGATCCGGGTGGAGGTGACCCGCTCGGTCGCCGACCCGCGCGTCCACCTCGTCGGTTACGGCCCCTCGGCCAGCACGATCGGCGCCAACCGGGCCGGGCGCGCGGCGGTACGGGACATCAGGCGGCTGCTGGCGGAGGAGTCCGCCGAGCCGGCCGTCGCGTGACGGCCGGCCGGTTCAGCGGGGCGGCTGGGTGAGCGGGGGCCGTGAGCCGCCGCCGGTCTGCTGCGGCTGTGGCTGCGGCTGCGGCTGAGCGGTCGGCGCCTGGTGACGGGCGTTGAAGTCCGCCACGTTGCGCAGGTGCTCGGAGTAGTCGGCGGTGAAGCGGGTGTCGCCGGGCTTGACGGTGACGAAGTACAGCCAGTCACCGGGCGGCGGGTTGAGCGCGGCCCGCATCGCCTGGTCGCCGGGATTGTCGATGGGCGTCGGCGGCAGACCCATGCGCTGGTAGGAGTTGTACGGGCTCTCCATGCGGGTGTCGGCCTCGGTGGTGTGCACGGTGTTGCGGTTGAGCGCGTAGTTGATCGTGGAGTCCATCTGGAGCGGCATGCCCCGCTGCAGCCGGTTGAGGACGACTCGGGCGACCTTCCCCATGTCGGCGCTGGTGGCGGCCTCCGCCTGGACGATGCTGGCGATGGTGACGGCCTGGTACACGTCGGTCGTCCCGCGCTGCGATCCGGCGGCGACCGGCGCGGCGTTGTACCGCCGGTTGGCGGTGTCGACCATGGTCCGCAGCAGCGACTCGGGGGTCGAGCCCTTCGGGACGGTGTAGGTCGCCGGGAAGAGGTACCCCTCGGGGTTCCCGCCGGCCTCGTTCGGCAGTTTCAGGGCGGCCTTGCCGAGGGACTTGCGGGTACTGCCGGGCGGCAGCCCGAGGGCCTTGTCGACGGCGTCGTACACCTGGCTCGCCCGCCAGCCTTCGGGGATGAGCAGCGTGGGCGGCTTCGCCTCCACGTGGTGCCCGCCGCGCAGGGTCAGCAGTGGCACCGCCACGGCGGTGCCGGCCAGGGCGGCGCCGGTCACGAGGAGAAGGAGCCTGCCCCGGCGCGTCAGTCGCATCGTGCTCCGTCGCGGAGTGTTCATCTGCATGCGGGCACGGTAATACGCGTATGGTCACAATCCCGACATATCGTCAGTTTGTCAGTCGTGGTCGCGCGTCAGCCGGCCGCCGGTTCCAGTCGGGCGTCCCGGCGCACCAGGGCGGCATACCGTCCGTCGAGCTCCAGCAGTTCGTCGTGCGTGCCCCGCTCGGCGACCCGGCCGGAGTCCAGCACCACGATCTGGTCGGCACCACGGACGGTGGACAGGCGATGGGCGATGGTGAGGGTCGTCCGGTCGGCCGACAGATTGTCGATGGCCTGCTGGACCGCCGCCTCGGTGCGGTTGTCCAGGGCGCTGGTCGCCTCGTCCAGGATGAGGACCGGCGGGTCCCGCAGAATGGTGCGGGCTATGGCCAGGCGCTGCTTCTCGCCGCCGGAGAAGCGGTGGCCGCGCTCGCCGACCACGGTGTCGTAACCGTCCGGGAGCGCGGCTATGTGGTCGTGGATCTGGGCGGCCCGGGCCGCCGCGTGCAGTTCCTCGTCGGTGGCGTCCGGCTTGGCGAAGCGGAGATTGTCGGCGACCGAGGCGTGGAAGAGGTACGTCTCCTGGGAGACGACGCCGACCGCGCGGGCGAGCGAGTCGAAGTCGAGGTCGCGCACGTCGACGCCGTCGATGGTGACGCGGCCGCCGGTGACGTCGTAGAGCCGGGGCACCAGGTAGCCGAGCGTGGACTTGCCCGCACCGGTCGGGCCCACCACGGCCAGGCTGCCGCCGGCCGGAACGGTGACGTCGATGCCGTCGAGGACGGGCGCACCCTTGCCGTCGTAGCGGAACTGGACGTCTTCGAAGCGGACCTCGCCCTTGATCGAGTCGAGGTGGACGGGCCGGGCGCGCTCGGTGATGTCGATGGGCAGGTCCAGGTACTCGAAGATGCGCTGGAAGAGCGCGAGGGAGGTCTGGATCTGGACGCCGGTGGCCAGCAGGCTCACGGCCGGGCGGAACAGGCCCTGCTGGAGCGAGACGAACGCGACGATGGTGCCGAGCGAGGCTTCCGGGCCGCCGACCTGGAGGGCGAGTCCCGCGGTCCAGTAGATGACGGCGGGCATGGCGGCCATGACGATCGTGATCACCGCCATGCGCCAGCGGCCCGCCATGTTCGACCTCACCTCCAGGTCGACCAGGCGCTCGGACTCCTCGGAGAAGGACGCCGTGAGCGAGTCGGAGCGGCCCATGGTGCGACCGAGCAGGATGCCGCTGACCGACAGCGACTCGGTGACCGTGGCGGCCATCGCGGCCATCTGCTTCTGCCGCTTCGTGGTGATCTTCTTGCGTTCGTTGCCGACACGGCGGCTGATCCACACGAAGACCGGGAGCAGGAGCAGCGAGACGACCGTCAGGCGCCAGTCGAGGGCGATCATCGCGACGATCGTGGCGACCACGCTGGTGGCGTTGGAGACCAGCGAGGTGGCGGTGGAGGTGACGGTGGCCTGCATGCCGCCGATGTCGTTGGCTATGCGGGACTGCACCTCGCCGGTGCGGGTGCGGGTGAAGAAGGCGAGCGACATGCGCTGCAGCCGGCCGTAGACGGCGGTGCGCAGGTCGTGCATGACGCGCTGGCCGACGGTGGTGGAGATCAGCGTCTGCAGCACGCCGAAGACGCTGGAGAGGACGGCGCTGAGGATCATGCCGAGCGCGAGGAGGCTCAGCAGACCCGTGCGGCCGTCGGGGATCGCGACATCGAGGGTCTCCTTGAGCAGGAACGGTGTGGCCACCGAGACCAGCGAGGAGGCGCCGACCAGGACGCCGACGATCGCGAGCCGCCCGCGGTAGGGGCGGAAGAGTTTCAGGATGCGGCGCACCTGCCGGGGCTGTTCGCCCGCGTCGGCGGGTGGGGTCCAGGAGGGTTCACGGTCGGGATGCATGGGCTCCTACGGAGGTGAGCGGGCGCCGGCCCGGACGGGCCGGCGGCGACTGGCGGATCGTAGCTCATTGTTACCTATACTCACAATGAACCGCATCCTGATATTGTTCCCGCATGACCAGCCCCGATCCCGACGGCCTGCTCGCCGAGCAGTTGCTGCGGCTCACCCGCCGGGTGCACCGCATCCAGAAGCGCCACCTGGAGCGGCGCGACGTGGGCGTCACCCCGGCTCAGTCCCGGCTGCTGCGCACCCTCGCGCACTACGGCTCACCCCCGCGCATGGCCGACCTCGCCGAGCGCCTGGAGGTGGTGCCGCGCGCGGTGACGACGCTGGTCGACGGGCTGGAGGCGAGCGGCAAGGTGCGACGGGTCGCGGACCCGACCAACCGGCGGGTGACCCGCATCGAACTGACGGAGGACGGCCGGGCGACCCTGAGCGAGCTGCGCGGGGCACGCCGGTCCGCGGCCGAGGAGATCCTCGCTCCGCTGACGCAGAAGGAACGCGAGGTGCTCGGCGTCCTGCTCGACAACCTGATCGACGGCGAGACCGCCCACCGCTGCTGAACGGCCACGGCCCCCGTTCCCGGAATGGAGCGGGGGCCGTTCACCGCATCCGCGAGGAGCGTCCGGCGAGGGACGTGCTTCCCCGGCGCCGGGATCAGCAGCGGCTGCGGTCCTCGGTCAGCGCCCCCTGCGCCGTGGCGAGTTCCCGGTCGTAGCAGCCGGCGGAACCGTGCACGCGGTAGCGCTCGCGGGAGGTGCCGACCGCGTGCCGCTGGTCGCGCGGGACGTTGACCGTGTACGCGGCGTCCCCGGCGTAGGTGTCGTCGAGCCGCGACCAGGCGGTGCGCCGGCCGTCCCGCCGCTGCACGACGGCCGCCCGGTCCCCGAGGGTGAGCACGGTGCGCAGCCGGTCGTCCGTGCCGAGGGTCGTGGTGCCGTTCATCGTGTACGTCCGGCGGGTGTGCGTCGACCGCTCGGGCCCCTGTCCCCGCACCGCGACGCTCTGGTCGTCCGTCCAGGTCGCGTCCAGGCCGTCCGTGTTCTCGCCGTCGGTCCAGCGGTGCGCCGAGGTGTTGGCGAGGGTGCGGGTGACGGTGGTGGTCACCCGGCCGTGCGAGGTGTCCAGGTAGCCGGAGACGGTGAGCCGGTGCCCGGCCCGCGTGTCCACACGGTTCTCCGGACCGGGCGTGTAGGTGGAGGAGTTGGCGACGTCGCTCGCCGTGTCCTCGGTGAGCCCGCCGGTGACCCGGGCGCGGTGCGCGTCCTGCCAGACCAGGACGTTGACGGGGACGCTCCAGCCGGACTGACCCGCGGGCACGCCCACGACCGAGACCTCGACGCGATGCGGGCGGCCGTCGTTCAGCAACCCGGCGAAGGGGGTGAGGTCGTACTCGACGGGCCGGACGTCGAAGGCGCCCGGCGCGGGCACGACGTACCAGAGGAAGGGGTTGGACCAGCCCCCGGTCCACACGTTGGGGAACGGCGCGGCGATCCCGGCGAGGCGGCCGTCGACCTTGATCTGCACCTCGCGGTACGGCCCGTGGTCGGCCTTGCAGGAGTACGACGCCGGGTCGGCCACCGTCAGGTACCAGAACTCCTCGCAGCCGCCACCCGATCCGGTGGCGTACACCTCGGCGACGACACGCTCACTGTTGCGGGGGGTGGTGAGCGTCGTGCCGTCCGGCGTGTCGGTGAGGGTGAGGACACGGTCGGGGGCGGGGGTCCCGGGACGGCCCGCGTAGAAGGTGAGGGTCGCCCTGACGTCGATGACACCGGTGTAGGTGTCGTCCACGACGTTCCCGATGAGCATCTCGACGTCACGCGGCGAGCGGAAGGTGTCGCTGTACCGGGTGACGTCCTTCTCCACGTGCCACTCGATGCCGTCCGGTGACGGCTCGGGCGTCGAGGTGCGCAAGATCTCGACGCCACCGAGGTGCAGGTAGCCGAGGCGGTCGTACTGCCGGCCCTTCACCTTCCCGTCGAGACGCAGCACGACCTTGCTCCAGCGGTCGCCGCAGCCGCGGGGCGGTGTGTACGCGCCCCGGTAGGGGGTGAAGTCCCGGAACTGCGTGTCGGCCAGAGTGACCTGGCAGGACTTGGTGTGCGGCCGGCCGACGGGCGGGACGGCCGTCACCGGGTCGTGCCAGTCGGTGCCGAACTCGGCGGGGGCGTCCGCGGCCCGGGCGCCGGTGTGCGCCGCGACCGTCCCGGTACCGAGGATCGTGCTCGCCAGAAGGGTCGCCCCGGCGAGCATGGACATGACCATCCGTCTTCTCATGGCCGGTGTTCTACGGGGAGTCGGGCCCACCCCGCAATGAGGCGTCCCGCCATACCGCTAACCCGCCAGATCCGCCTTGTCCCCCATCACCACCACGGGATGCCGCTCCGGATCGAGGGTGCGCAGCAGGTACTCCATGGCCTGCTTCGACGTGCTGACGCAGGCCGACGTGCCGCTGCCGTGGTCCATGTGCAGCCAGATGCTCCCGCCCTTCGCCTGCCCCTGGGGGCGGGTCGGATCGTTCGGCGGGGTCCCCTTGACGCGGTTGTAGTCGATGGCGATCACGTAGTCGAAGTCGTGCCAGTGCGACCTGGCCCACCAATGGGGTGCCGCGATGGACGGGTCCTGCGTGTACGGCAGTGCGGCGCCGGGATCCTTGAGCACTCCGCCCGCGTCGGTGAGGGAGAACACACCGACGGGGCTGCGCCGGTCGCCCTCGTGGTGGTCGAGGGTCCAGCCCTTCTTGCCGTTGTGCGCCGGCCAACTGCGCACCCGCTGCCATACCGTGCCCTGCTTGGCGTAGAGCACGACCGTGGAGTCCGCCGAGTCCTTGCCTTCGCCGTAGACGGCCACGACCTGTCGGGAGTTCGCCGGGATGCGCTCGCGCAGCCGGGCGCCGACCCCCGGGACGACGTGCGAGTCGCGACCGCCCGCACCGGACCGCGCCGCCTGCCCGCCCGGTTGCGGGTCGCTGTGTCCGCGTCCTCCCGCGCCGCACGCGGTCAGGGCCGCCACAAAGGTTCCGAAAGCCGCCACCGCTGCTGTCACTCGCCGCACACTGTCGATCTGCACGCGCCCATGGTGACATCCCGTCGGCCGATCATGCGATCTTCCGGACATTCACCCCACCGGGCGGCCGCCCCGGCGGACGGAGCTCCGGCTCGTCCACGGCACCTGGCCGGAACCCGGCGGATTTCATGGACCGTCCGGGAAAATCGATTGAAATCCACCGCTCTGCGACGCGACCCTGTCACGGCTTGCCGCCGCCCTCCCCGCCACGAGCCACTGGGACGTCATGCAGATTCAAGACCTTCCGTACTCCAACCCTGGCGTACCAGACGCGCGTTCGGGCCCACGCCTGCTGTGGTGGCTCTGGCGCAACCAACTGGGCGGCCAGCTCAAGGCGCTGGCCTGGGGGCTGCTGCACTTCGTGTCGGTCTCCGCCATGCCCTTCTGCGTCGGACTCGCCGTGCAAGCGGTCATCGACCGCTCCGGCACCCGGCTCGCCCTGGCCGGCGGCCTGTTGGCGCTGTGCGGCACGGGCACCGCCGTCGGCGACACCTTCCTGCACCGGACCGCCGTCACCAACTGGATCACCGCCGCGGCCCGGGTCCAGCAGTTGCTCGCGCGCAAGGCGGCCCAGTTGGGGTCCGCGCTGACCCGGCGGGTCGCGGCCGGCGAGGTGGTGGCGGTGTCCACCGGTGACGTGGAGAGGATCGGCTGGTTCGTCGAGGGCGTCTCCCGCTTCACCGCGGCCGCCCTCACGGTCCTCGTGGTCTGCGTGGGACTGGCCGTCTACCAGCCCGCTCTCGGACTCGTCGTCGCCGTGGGCCTGCCGGTCGTGGCGCTCGCCGTGCTGCCCCTGCTGCCCCGGGCCACCCGCCGGGCCGACGTCCAGCGCGCGAAGGCGGGCCGGGCGACCGAACTCGCCTCGGACACGGTCGCGGGCCTGCGCGTGCTGCGCGGGATCGGCGGCGAGGAACTGTTCCTCGACCGCTACCGCCGCGCCTCACAGGAAGTGCGCCACGCGGCCGTGCGCAGCGCCCGCATGTGGTCGCTGATCTCCGCGATCCAGGTGCTCCTGCCCGGCCTGCTGCTGGTCGCCGTCGTCTGGCACGGGGTCGGCCTGGCCCGGCAGGGACGGATCACGGTCGGCGAACTCGTCACCGTCTACAGCGCGGTCATGATTCTCAACTACCCGCTGCGGCACTTCGAGGAGATCGCCATGGCGTACTCCTTCTCCCGGCCCGCGGCGAAACGGGCCGCGGGCGTGCTGTCCCTGGAGCGGTCCACCTCGGCCGACGGCTCCCGCGGGGCTGAGGTGCCCGGCGGCGACCTGTACGACCCGGGCACCGGTCTGCTCGCCGCCTCGGGCCGGCTCACCGCGGTGGTGTGCGGCGACCCGGACGCGGCCGGCCGGCTCGCGGAACGGCTGGGCGGCCACCCCACCGAACCGGGCCCCTCGGTCCTGCTCGGTGGAGTCGCCCTGGACGAACTCCCGCTGGACAGCGCCCGCACCGCCGTCCTCGTCCAGGACAAGGACCCGGTACTGCTGTCCGGGTCGCTGCGCGACCTGCTCGACGTCCCCGCCTCCGGCGCCGTGGCGGCGGCGGACGCGCTGGCGGCCGCCCAGTGCGAGGACGTGCTGGACGCCCTGGTGCAGGGCTCGCTGGAGACCGCCGACCCGATGGACGCCCGCATCACCGAGCGCGGCCGCTCCCTGTCGGGCGGCCAGCGCCAGCGGCTCGCGCTCGCCCGCTCTCTCGTCACCGACCCCGAGGTGCTGGTGCTGGACGAACCGACCTCCGCCGTCGACTCGCACACCGAGGCCCGCATCGCGGACGGCCTGCGACGGCTGCGCGCGGGGCGGACGACGGTCGTGTTCACCTCCTCACCGCTGTTGCTGGACCGCGCGGACCGGGTGGCCCTCGTCCACGAGGGCTCGGTCGCCGCGGTGGGCGCACACCGCGAACTGCTGGACACCGAGCCGCGGTACCGGGCCGTGGTGACACGCGAGACCGACGACGAGGCGGCCGTAGCCGGCGCCGAGGCAGATCTGGCCGGGGACAGCGCCCTGCTGGCCGCCCTGGAGAACCTGGAAGAGATCGAGGAGAGCGCATGATCGGCGTCGCGCCACCGGCGTACGACCCGGCGGCCCCGACGACCGCCACCACCCTGCCCGTCGGCGCCGCCGCGACCGTGCGCGCCTACGTGGCCGAGCTGTTCCGCAGGCACCGCCGGGCCTTCCTGCTGCTGATCGCCGTCAACACCGTCGCCGTCGTCGCCTCCATGGTGGGCCCCTACCTGCTCGGTGGCCTCGTCGAGCGGGTGTCGGACGGGGCCCGGGAAACACATCTCGGCCTGACCGCCGGTCTGTTCCTGCTCGCCCTCGTCGTCCAGGCCGGTTTCGTACGGCAGGTGCGGCTGCGGGGCGCCGTGCTCGGCGAGCGAATGCTGGCCGATCTGCGCGAGGACTTCCTGGTCCGCTCGGTGGGACTGCCGCCGGGCGTACTGGAGCGGGCGGGCACGGGCGACCTGCTCTCCCGCATCACCACCGACATCGACCGCCTCGGCAACGCCATGCGCGAGGCCGTGCCGCAGCTGGCGATCGGCTTCGTGTGGGCCCTGCTGCTGCTCGGCGGTCTCGTCGTGACGGCCCCGCCGCTCGCGGCCGCCGTGCTCCTCGCGGTACCGGTTCTGGTCGCGGGGTGCCGCTGGTACTTCAAGCGGGCGCCCGCCGGCTACCGCTCCGAGGCCGCCGGGTACGCCGCCGTCGCCGCCGCGCTCGCCGAGACGGTGGACGCTGGCCACACCGTCGAGGCGCACCGCCTCGGGGCCCGACGCATCGCCCTGTCGGAGCGGCGGATCAAGGAGTGGACCGCCTGGGAGCGTTACACCCTGTGGCTGCGGTCCGTGCTCTTCCCGGTGATCAACGCCGTCCACGTCATCGTGCTCGGCTCGGTCCTCATGGTCGGCGGCGCCTTCGTGCTCAAGGGCTGGATCGGGGTCGGGCAGCTGACGACGGGCGCGCTGATCGCCCAGATGCTCGTCGACCCGGTGAACCTCATCCTGCGCTGGTACGACGAGGTGCAGGTCGCACAGGTGTCGCTGGCCCGTCTGGTCGGGGTGCGGGACATCGAGCCGGACGCCGGGGACACCTCGGTCGCTCCCGGTGGGCGGGACGTGCACGCCGACCGGGTGCTCTTCGGTTACCGCGAGGGCGTCGACGTGCTGCGCGAGGTGTCCCTCCAGGTCGCCCCGGGCACCCGGCTGGCTCTGGTCGGACCCTCGGGCGCGGGCAAGTCCACGCTGGGCAGGCTGCTCGCCGGCATCTACGCGCCCCGGCACGGCCGCGTCACCCTCGGCGGCGCGGAGCTGTCCCGGATGCCGGCCGAGCGGGTCCGCTCGCACGTGGCCCTCGTCAACCAGGAGCACCATGTCTTCGTCGGCTCCCTGCGCGACAACCTGCTGCTGGCCCGCACCGGCGCGACCGACGCCGAGCTGTGGGTGGCGCTGGGTGCGGTCGACGCGGACGCCTGGGCGCGAGCGCTGGACGACGGGCTGGACACCGAGGTGGGCTCCGGCGGGCTGGCGCTGACCCCGGCACAGGCCCAGCAGATCGCGCTGGCCAGGCTGGTCCTGGCCGATCCGCACACCCTGGTCCTGGACGAGGCGACCTCGCTGCTCGACCCGCGCGCGGCCCGCCACCTGGAGCGGTCCCTGGCCCGCGTCCTCGACGGCCGCACCGTGGTCGCCATCGCCCACCGCCTGCACACCGCGCATGACGCGGACGTGATCGCCGTCGTGGAGAACGGCCGCATCAGCGAGCTGGGCAGCCACGACGAGCTGGTCGCGGCGCAGGGCGCGTACGCGGCGCTCTGGCGCTCGTGGCACGGGTGAGGCCGCACCGGGTCGAGCGGGGCCCGGGTACGAGGGGTCGCCTGTGCGTCGCGGTGCGTGGTGCGGTGGGCGGTGACGCGCCCACTCCGCCTCCCTGATCCGGCCCGGCACGGCATCCGCCCCGGGCCCGGGCCCGGCCACAGGCGCGCGGACGGGGATCGGTGACGGCAGCCGGACCAGGCCGGATGGGCGCGCGCGGGCCCATCCGGGCGACGAGGCGCGCACCGGCCCAGGCACCAGGGGCGACTCCATGGGCGCGGCCGGGCCGCGGCGTGGGGCGGCGGTACGGGGCCCGTGCCGTTGCGGAGTGCCGAACAGGGGTGGAAGGCTGGATAGCGGCACAGGCTCGGGGAAGGACAGGGAGCCCTCCGGTTCCCGCCATGTGCGACCCGTGCCGAGCGTGCCGGCGGTGCGCCGCCCCTCACGGGGGGACGAGGCCGCTCTCACCACCAGGAGGTACCCGTGGACAGCGCCGACGGATGGGGGGACGACGTCTACCAGCCCGATCCCTCGGAGATCCCGGAGGACTCGGGCGTGCTCGACGTCGAGGACACACTGGACTTCGACGGCGTCGAGGACCCCCTGGACCGCGGCTGGTCCCCTCCCGAGCGGCCGTGGGCGGTGGAGCACACCGGGGTGACGGCACGCGAGCGCCTGACCGGGGAGACGCTCGACCAGCGGCTCGCGGAAGAGCTGCCCGATGCCGAGGCGCCGGACGGTGACGGCATCGGCGACTGCGACGGCGGCGACGGGGAACCGCTGGACAACGAGGTCGGCCATCTGCGCTCCGGCCGCCTGGTCGCCCCGGACGAGGGTGCGCACGAGGACGAGGAGAGCGCCCTCGTCGCCACCGACGTCGGCATCGACGGGGCCGCCGCCTCCGCCGAGGAGGCCGCGATGCACATCGTCGACGAGGACTCCGCGTCCGGCTGACACGTACGGGGCCGACGCCCCCTGGCCGACCTTCCCGCCCGAGGAGCCGCCATGCAGCAGGACAAGCACCCCGAGTACCGGCCCGTGGTCTTCCGCGACCGCGCCGCCGGTTACGCCTTCCTCACCCGCTCGACCGCGAACAGCGAGCAGACCATCGAGTGGGACGACGGCGAGACGTACCCGGTGATCGACGTGGAGATCTCCTCCGAGAGCCACCCCTTCTACACGGGCAAGGCCCGCACGGTGGACACCGAGGGACGCGTCGCCCGGTTCGAGCGCCGGTACGGCGGGGCGGGGCCCGACGGGACGACCTGAGGGAGCCCGGAGCCTCAGATCACGTTGAGCGCCGCCGCGCAGCCCACTCCCCCGAGCACCATGAACACGGGCATGAGCACCCTCAGCTCCACCCAGCTGCCCGCCCGGAACCGCAGCGGCTTCGGCAGGCCCAGCGGGTACCAGCGCTTGCGGCCCACCGGGATCGGCCACAGGATCGGGCAGCCGGACACCGTCAGCGCGTCCCCGATGTCGTGCACCAGGGCGCCCAGCACGATCGGCAGCCCCAGCCACAGGTACTGTTGGCCCGGCTCGGTGAACAGCCAGTCGGAGCCGTTGCCCGGCTTGTCCAGGATTCCGGCGAGGATCCAGGCGCTCGTCGCCGCGAGCAGCCAGACCAGGACGTCGCTGCTGGAGCCCCGGGCCGCCCGCCACAGCAGGCCCTCGATGGCCAGCACCATGTGCACGAACAGGATCGCCAGCACCGCCCAGCGCCCGCCGGCGATCGCCGTCGCCGAGCTGCCCGCGCCGCAGAGGACCGCCCACAGCCAGGTGTGCGTCAGCGTGCGGTGGCCTCCCGAGCGGCGCGCGTCGCCCTTCATCCGGGTCGCCTTGTAGACGGCGTAGGACAGCTTGTCCACGATCTCGCAGATCCACCGCGAGATCGGCCCGAAGGCCCGCGAGATGGTGGCCGCCTTGTGGTCCAGGTCCGGGGCGAGGGCGGCGCCGGCGCAGATCAGTGCGCCGACCAGCAGCACCGGCCAGGGCATCGGGTGCCCGGCAGCGGCGGCCGCCGCTCCGACGCCGAGCCAGGCCGCGGCCCCCGACAGTGAGTGTGCTGGTCCCATCATGGCCGCTTCCCGCCCCATTCCTCATGTGCCGCTGTCCAGTTGACCTGGTGCGCTGACCCTCGGTCGGCGACACAGCGTAGCGGCCATGATCGTCATCTCCGCAGCCGATTCCCCCCTGACGGGGAAGGCCAGGCAAGATGGGGGCGTGACCCTCATCGATCAGTTGCCGCCGACCGCCGACCCCGACGCCCTGTACGAAGCCTTCGAGTCGTGGGCCCAGGAGCGCGGTATCACCCTCTACTCCCACCAGGAGGAGGCGCTGATCGAGGCGGTCTCGGGGGCGAACGTGATCGTCTCGACCCCGACCGGTTCCGGCAAGAGCATGATCGCCGCGGGCGCCCACTTCGCCGCGCTGGCCCGCGACGAGGTCACCTTCTACACGGCCCCGATCAAGGCGCTGGTGTCGGAGAAGTTCTTCGAGCTGTGCAAACTCTTCGGCACCGAGAACGTCGGCATGCTCACCGGCGACGCATCCGTGAACGCCGACGCGCCCGTGATCTGCTGCACCGCCGAGGTGCTGGCGTCGATCGCGCTGCGCGACGGCAAGGGCGCGGACGTCGGCCAGGTGGTCATGGACGAGTTCCACTTCTACGCGGAGGGTGACCGCGGCTGGGCCTGGCAGATCCCGCTGCTGGAACTCCCGCAGGCCCAGTTCATCCTGATGTCGGCCACCTTGGGTGACGTGTCCTTCTTCGAGAAGGACCTCGCCCGTCGCACCGGCCGCCCCACCTCGGTGGTCCGCTCGGCCACCCGCCCGGTGCCGCTGTCCTACGAGTACGAGTTCACCCCGCTGACCGAGACGCTGACCGACCTGCTGCAGAGCAAGCAGGCGCCGGTGTACATCGTGCACTTCACCCAGGCGCAGGCCGTCGAGCGCGCCCAGGCGCTGATGAGCATCAACATGTGCTCGCGCGAGGAGAAGGAGCAGATCGCCGAGCTGATCGGCAACTTCCGCTTCACCACCAAGTTCGGCCGCAACCTCTCCCGTTACGTCCGCCACGGCATCGGCGTCCACCACGCCGGCATGCTGCCCAAGTACCGGCGCCTGGTGGAGAAGCTCGCCCAGGCCGGGCTGCTGAAGGTCATCTGCGGCACGGACACCCTCGGTGTGGGCGTCAACGTGCCCATCCGGACCGTTCTGTTCACCGCGCTGACCAAGTACGACGGCAGCCGGGTGCGCACGCTGCGTGCCCGCGAGTTCCACCAGATCGCGGGACGGGCCGGCCGGGCCGGTTTCGACACCGCCGGGCTGGTCGTGGCACAGGCGCCCGAGCACGTCATCGAGAACGAGAAGGCCCTCGCCAAGGCGGGCGACGATCCGAAGAAGCGCCGCAAGGTGGTGCGCAAGAAGGCGCCGGAGGGCTTCGTCGGCTGGACGGAGAACACCTTCGAGAAACTGATCACCTCCGAGCCCGAGCCGCTGACCTCGCGCTTCAGGGTGACCCACACGATGCTGCTGTCGGTGATCGCCCGTCCCGGCAACGCCTTCGACGCGATGCGCCACCTCCTGGAGGACAACCACGAGCCGCGCAGGCAGCAGCTCCGGCACATCCGGCGGGCCATCGCCATCTACCGCTCGCTGCTGGACGGCGGGATCGTGGAGAAGCTCGACAAGCCGGACGCCGAGGGCCGTATCGTCCGGCTCACCGTCGACCTCCAGCAGGACTTCGCCCTCAACCAGCCGCTGTCCACGTTCGCGCTCGCCGCGTTCGAACTGCTCGACCCGGACTCGCCCTCCTACGCCCTCGACATGGTGTCCGTGGTCGAATCCACCCTGGACGACCCGCGGCAGATCCTCGTCGCCCAGCAGAACAAGGCGCGCGGTGAGGCCGTGGCCGCGATGAAGGCCGACGGCGTCGAGTACGAGGAGCGCATGGAGCGCCTCCAGGACGTCACGTACCCGAAGCCGCTGGAGGAGCTGCTCTTCCACGCCTACAACACCTACCGCAAGAGCCACCCCTGGGTCGGTGACCACCCGCTGTCGCCGAAGTCGGTCATCCGGGACATGTACGAACGGGCGCTGTCCTTCACGGAACTGGTGTCCTTCTACGAGCTGGCCCGCACGGAGGGCATCGTGCTGCGCTACCTGGCCAGCGCCTACAAGACCCTCGACCACACCATCCCGGACGACCTGAAGTCCGAGGACCTGCAGGATCTGATCGAGTGGCTGGGCGAGATGGTCCGCCAGGTCGACTCCAGCCTGCTGGACGAGTGGGAGCAGCTGGCCAACCCCGCGGAGATGACCGCCGAGGAGGCCCAGGAGAAGGCCGACGAGGTCAAGCCGGTCACCGCCAACGCGCGCGCCTTCCGGGTCCTGGTCCGCAACGCCATGTTCCGCCGGGTGGAGCTGGCCGCCCTTGACCAGGTCGGGGAACTGGGCGAGCTGGACGGCGAGGCCGGCTGGGATGCCGAGGCGTGGGGCGAGGCGATGGACAAGTACTGGGACGAGTACGACGATCTCGGCACCGGCCCCGACGCCCGCGGCCCCAAGCTGCTCATCATCAAGGAGGAGCCGGAGAACGGCCTCTGGCGGGTCCGCCAGATCTTCGACGATCCCAGTGGCGACCACGACTGGGGCATCAGCGCGGAGATCGACCTCACGGCCTCGGACGCCGAGGGCCGTGCGATCGTGCGCGTCACCGATGTCGGTCAGCTGTGAGCACTGGAGAATCCCACCGATGACGAACCCGGCCGAGAGACTGGTCGACCTACTTGACCTGGAGCAGATCGAGGTCAACATCTTCCGTGGCCGAAGCCCGCAGGAATCACTGCAACGGGTCTTCGGCGGCCAGGTGGCGGGCCAGGCCCTGGTCGCCGCCGGGCGCACCACGGACGGCGACCGCCCGGTGCACTCGCTGCACGCGTACTTCCTGCGCCCGGGCCGGCCGGGCGTGCCGATCGTGTACCAGGTGGAGCGGGTCCGCGACGGACGGTCGTTCACGACGCGCCGGGTCACGGCCGTGCAGCAGGGACGCACGATCTTCAATCTGACCGCCTCCTTTCACAAGCCTGAGGAAGGACCGTTCGAGCACCAGCTGCCGCCGGCCCGCGAGGTGCCGGACCCGGAGTCGCTGCCGACGGTGACCGAGGAGATCCGCAAGCACCTGGGCGCGCTGCCGGAGCAGCTGGAGCGCATGGCGCGCCGTCAGCCCTTCGACATCCGTTACGTCGACCGGCTGCGCTGGAACGCCGGGGAGATCGAGGGGGCCGAGCCGCGGAGCGCCGTGTGGATGCGCGCGGTCGGACCGCTCGGTGACGACCCCCTCGTGCACACCTGCGCGCTGACCTACGCGAGCGACATGACGCTCCTGGACGCGGTCCGGATCCCGGTCGAACCCCTGTGGGGAACGCGGAACTTCGACATGGCCTCCCTGGACCACGCCATGTGGTTCCACCGTCCGTTCCGTGCGGACGAGTGGTTCCTGTACGACCAGGAGTCCCCGATCGCCACCGGCGGGCGCGGCCTTGCCCGGGGGCGCATCTACGACCTGCGCGGCCGGCTGCTGGTGTCGGTCGTCCAGGAAGGGCTGTTCCGGGCCCTCTAGCGCCGCGTTCAGACCCCCGCGGGCCTGGGGGTTCTGCGTCGCAGCCAGCCCCGCAGACCGCGGGCGGCCCGCGTCGCCGTCGGTCCGCGCCCGTCGCCCGGGACCGTCGGCGGCGCGGTGGGTGCGGCGTGCGGTGCCGCCGGGCCTCGGACGGCCCCGGCGTTCCCGCTGCCCCCGGGGTTCTCGCCGTGCGGTGCCGCATAGCGCACGGGCCGGGGGTGTCGTGCCGCCGGACGCATGGCGGGTTCGGTGCGCCGCGGGGTCGGGCGCGGCGCCGACGTGTGGGCGCGTGCCTCCTCCGCCACGCGCCCCAGTTCGCTGCGCAGCCAGCCGATCTCGTCCGCGTCCTGTGCCGTCATGAGTTCCTCGGCGAGGAGGGCGGAGGGAGAGCCCGGAGCCCCATGGTCCGGCGGGGCCGGGCGGTATCGGTTCAGGTGGGCGCGTTCGTACGGATCCTTGACGACGTCGTGGACGTCGACGAGCGGGAGCAGGGCGGCCAGGGCACCGGCTCGCGCCCACGGGTCGTCGGCCTTGCGCAGCAGGAACCCGAGATGCCGTCCGCGCCAGTTGCGGGCCCGCAGGTCCACTCCTGCCGCGAGCTGGCCTCGCAGGGTCTCGGGGGTGCGGCCCTTGAGCAGGCGGGCGTTCACGCCCTGTGCGGCGAAATGCCGCAGTTCTTCGGCCAGATAGAGCCAGACCACGGCTCGGTAGCGGTTCACGTAGAAGCGCACCGGCACCAGCAGACCCAGGCGTGCGAGCCGGGTGAAGCGGCCCGCCGGGATGTGCATGAGCGCGGCCCCTTCGGCCGTACCCACCACGTGTACGCGTTCGATGAGGGTGCCGGGGAAGCCTGGCTCGGCGCGCAGCCGATCGATCTCGGCCCGCTCCACCCGGCGGCCGCCGCCCCCGCTCTCGTCGGGCACCGTGCGGATACGGCCGAGGTGTACGGCGAGGTCGAAGTCGGCTCGCTTCAAGCCCAGTTCACGAGCTGCGCGGCCCGGCGAGCAGGTGGCGGGGCGGGATGGGACGAAGGTGCTGTCCGGCATGGTGGTACTCCCCCGTGGAGCGGATGGCTCACGCCCTGCGCGTTCGCCGTGCACTCACCGTAGCCATTCACGCACGTTCCGTGTCCGCCTGTGGACAACCCCGCCCGGGGCTGAAGAACGCGCAGGTCAGAGGTCGGTCGAGGAGGGCCACTCCGGGTGCCGGGCGTCCACGCCGAGGTGCTCGCCGACGCGGTTGACGAGCAGCGTCATCTCGTAGGCGATCTGACCGATGTCGGCTTCCGCGCCGCTGAGTACGCACAGGCAGCTGCCGGTACCGGCGGCGGTCACGAACAGCACGGCGTCGTCGTACTCGATCATCGTCTGGCGTACCGTGCCCGCCCCGAAGTGGCGTCCCGACCCCTTGGCCAGGCTGTGCAGTCCGGAGGCGACCGCGGCCAGATGCTCGGCGTCCTCGCGCCGAAGGCCCGTGCTCGCTCCCGTGACCAGCCCGTCGTTGGAGAGGACCAGTGCGTGCCGTACGTGGTCCACCCGTTGGGTCAGGTCGTCCAGGAGCCAGCCGAGTCCCTGGTTGTGCGCCATGTTCCGTCTCCCCGTGTGACGTCTCCCCCTGGCTGGAGGATCTGTGCGCCAGCCTTCCCCACGACCGGCGTCCGGGCAAGCAGGATGGGCGTATGGCACAGAAGATGACCGATGAGGAATGGCGGGCGTTCGTCTCGAACGGCACCCGAACCGGCAAGTTGTCCACCGTCAGTGCCGATGGGAGCCCACATGTGGCCCCGATCTGGTTCCTGCTGGACGGGGACGAACTGGTCTTCAACACCGGGAAGGAGACGGTGAAAGGGCGCAATCTCGCCCGTGACGGACGTGTCGCCCTGTGCGTGGACGACGACCGGCCCCCGTTCCACTTCGCCGTCCTGACCGGACGGGCCCGGCTGTCCGAGGAGCTGGACGAGGTGCGCCTATGGGCCACCAGGATCGCCACCCGGTACATGGGCGAGGAGCGCGCCGAGGAGTACGGCGCCCGCAACGGCGTTCCGGGCGAACTGCTGGTGCGGGTCGCCGTGGACAAGGTGGTGGCGGTCAAGGATCTGGCCGCCTGAGGCTCATCCCACGGAGTCGAGGAGCCGGGCGGTGTGCATCCGCCCGGCGTACTCGACGAGGCTGATCAGCACCTCCTTGCCGGAGTCCCGGTCGCGCGCGTCGCACAGGACCACCGGGGTGCCCTGGTCCAGGTCGAGGGCCCGGGAGACGTCGCGGGCACCGTAGCCGCGTGTTCCGGGGAAGCAGTTGACGGCCACCACGAAGGGGATGCGCCGGTGCTCGAAGTAGTCGACGGCCGGGAAGCAGTCCTCCAGCCGACGGGTGTCGGCGAGGACGACGGCGCCGAGGGCGCCCTGGGAGAGTTCGTCCCACAGGAACCAGAAGCGGTCCTGCCCCGGTGTGCCGAAGAGGTAGAGGGAGAGGCCGGAGCGGATGGTGATGCGCCCGAAGTCCATGGCGACGGTCGTGGTGACCTTCTGGTCCACGCCGTCGGTGTCGTCCACCAACTGGCCTGCCTCGCTCAGCAGTTCCTCCGTGCGCAGCGGGCGGATCTCGCTGACGGCCCCGACGAGGGTCGTCTTGCCGACTCCGAAGCCGCCGGCGACCAGTATCTTCAGGGCCAGGGCGGAGATGTCGCCGGCGGTGTCGGGGTGCTCGGAGACCATGATCACTTCTCTCGGATGGCAGCATCGGTCGGTGTCGAGGTGCTCGGAACGAGAAGTCAGCATCATGGCAACTCCGGCGCCTCTCCGGTGGGCTGGAGCGAAATACGCCTGATGTGACCGGGTCTCGCACGCTTGGTTACGGAACGCTTACTGAATCGGAGTGCGTCGGGGCGCTCGTCGGCTGGGAAACGTTCATCTACAGCGCCCGCAGTCCTTCGATCACTTCACGAAGGATGCGTTCGTCGGGCAGGTGGGCCGGGGGCACCGGGCGGCTGATCGTGACGCGGCCCAGTTCCAGGAGGTCGCCGAGGAGCACCCTGATCACGCCCACCGGGAGGTCGGCGTCGGCCGCGAGTTCGGCGACCGACTGGGTCTCGCTGCGGCACAGTTCGATCAGGGCCAGGTGTTCGGGGCCGAGCGCGGGTTCGTCGTCGGCCACCGGTGCCGTGGGATCGAGGGTGACGAGGGCGATCAGGTCGAAGTGCACACCGGTGGGGCCGGACTGGGTGCGGCCGCCGGTCATCGCGTAGGGACGGACCAGGGGCCCGGCCTCGCCGTCGTACCACTGGCTGCCCTGTTCCTGCGGGCCGCCGGTTCGGCTCTCGGTCATGGGTGCCGCCCTTCCGGCTCATCCGGCGGCGTGCGGCCGCGCGGAGAGGCGTGGGGCGGTGCGCAGATGCTCGCCCACGCGCTTGACCAGGCGTGCCATCTCGTAGGCGACCAGGCCGATGTCCGCCGTGACGGCGGTGAGCACGGCGAGGCAGGAGCCTTCGCCGGCCGCGGCGACGAACAGGAAGGCGTCGTCCATCTCGACCATGGTCTGGCGCACTCCGCCGGCCCCGAAGTGCCGGCCGGCGCCCTTGGCGAGGCTGTTGAAGCCGGAGGCCACGGCGGCCAGGTGTTCCGCGTCCTCCCGGGTGAGACCGGTGGAGGCGCCGACCGCCAGGCCGTCGTTGGAGAGCACGACGGCGTGCCGTACCTCGCCCACGCGCATCACCAGGTCGTCCAGCAGCCAGTCGAGTTCGCCGGACCGCTGGGCGGTTCTTGTGTTCGGGTCCTGGATCATGCCGGGTCTCCTTCGGTGGTGTCACGGCTCGTTCGGGGTGCGCGGGCGGCACCGCGACCGGGTTGCCTGCCACCACCGCGGGTCCAGCCGGCGCGGTAGGCCGTCATGCGGTCCCGCACGAGTTCGGGGGTGCGCGCGGCGTCGCCGTGCGGCTCGGGCTCCGGTTCGGGCGTTTCGGGGCGCTGGCGGCGGAGCTGGGGTGCGAGGCTCGCCTGCCGTACCCGGCGCGGGAGGTTGTCGGAGGATTCGGAGTCGTCGGGCGCACGGTGCAGCCTCAAGGTGGCGACTCCCGGGGGCGGTGGTTCGGGTGCTGTCGGCGGGGGCCGGTGCCGGGACGGCGGAGGTTCGTGTGCGGACCGACGGGGCTCGTCCGCGGGCGTCGGAGCGGCCGGGGCGGTGGCGGCGAGGGCGGGTCGGCCGTCCTGGGCGGTGACGGCGGTGGCCGGCGGTGGCGCGTCGGGCACGCGCGCGTGGGCGTGCGGCTGCTCCGCCCGGGCCGGTGCCTCCGCGTGGCGGGGGTGGTCCTGCCGGCCGGGGCGCTGCGCGGAGCCGGTGTGCAGCAGGGCGGTGGGCAGCAGCACGACGGCGGTGGTGCCGCCGTAGGGCGAGGTGCGCAGGAGCACTTTGATGTCGTGCCGTGAGGCGAGGCGGCTGACGACGAACAGTCCGAGGCGGTCGCTGTCGAACAGGTCCAGTGCCTCGGACTGCTCGATGCGCCGGTTGGCGTCCGCGAGGGTGTCGGCGCCCATGCCGAGGCCCCGGTCCTCGACCTCGAGGACGTAGCCGTTGCCGACGGGTTCGCCGGTGACGCGCACCCGCGTGTGGGGCGGGGAGAACTGTGCGGCGTTCTCGACGAGTTCGGCGAGAAGGTGGGTGAGGTCGGCCACCGCGGTGCCGTTGACGAACGCCTCGGGGAGCTGACGGACCTCCACGCGCGCGTAGTCCTCGATCTCGGAGACGGCCGCGCGGACCACGTTCGTCAGCGACACGGGCATGCGCCAGGCCCTGCCGGGTGCGGCTCCGGAGAGGATGATCAGGCTCTCCGCGTGGCGCCGCATCCGGGTGGTGAGGTGGTCGAGCCGGAAGAGATCGCTCAGCTCGTCGGGGTCGTCGGAGCGTCGCTCCATGCTGTCCAGGAGGCTGAGCTGGCGGTGGACCAGCACCTGGCTGCGCCGGGCCAGGTTGACGAAGACCCCGGAGATGCCGCTGGCGAGTTCGGCGCGCTCCACGGCCGCGCGCAGTGCGGCTCGGTGCACGGTGGTCAGGGCTTCGGCGACCTGGCCGGCCTCGTCCTCGGCGGGCGGCCCGGCGGGAGTCTCGGCCTGGATGTCGATCTCCTCCCCCGCGCGCAGTCTCCGCATCGCCTCGGGGAGTTTGCGGCGCGCGATCTCCAGGGCGTCGTTGCGCAGGCTCACCAGCTCGACCACCAGGGCGCGGCCGATGCGGACGGAGATGACGAGGGAGGCGGCGACGGCGGCCAGACCGAAGACCACAGCGGCGCCCGCAGGACTGAGCAGGCCGCGCGCGAACGGGTCGGCGCGGCCGGCGACGGCACGGCCCGTGTCCGTGGCGATGGCGCGCATGCCGTCCTGCACGCGCGCGTGGGCGATGTTCCATGTGCTCTCGGGTGCCGTGTCGACGTCCTTCGCACCGGGACCGGCGGCGAGCAGCCTGTCCTCGGTGGCGGCGAGCGAAGTGTAGGCGTGGCCGCCGGCCAGGTCGCGCCAGGCGTCGCGCTGCGTGCCGGGCAGGTCGGCGACGGCCGCGTCGGTGAGGGTGCGGCGGGTGGCGACGGCCGCGCCGAACAGCCGCAGCCGTTCGCCCTGGAGGCCGGCTGCCGGGCGTGCGCTGCCGAGGACGGCGTCCTCCTGGGCGAGCGCTTCGGCGGCCCGCGAGAACTCGAGCAGCACACGCGCGTCCGCGCCCACGTCGGCCTGCTGTACGCCGGTCAGGGCGCCGTCCACGGTGAAGGCCGTGGCGATGGTCGTCGTGTACCGGGCGTACACCTCGTTCCAGCGGGCCGTGCGGTCGTGTACGGCGGTGCGCACCACGCGCAGACGCTCGGCACCGCTGACGAAGGCCTCAAGGCGTGTGGCGACCCCGGCGGGCAGTTCCCGGCTGTCGGCGACCGTGCTGTCGTCGCCGAGCCGCAGCCTGGCCACGGCGCGGTCGGTGCGGGCGGCGAGGCCTTCGAGGTCGTCACCGCCGCTCCCGGTGGCGCCGGGGTCGGCCGCGTGGCGCACGGCGGCGGCCCGTTCGACCTGCAGCGCGGTGACGGCGGCGGCCACCGGCGCCCTCAGCTCGTCCTCGACCTGCTGGGACTGGCGCAGCCGGGCGACGTTCTGGGCGGTGCTGACGGTGGCGTACGCCCACAGGGCGAGCAGCGAGACGACGGGCACCATCAGCAGGCAGACGACCTTGGCCCGCACCGTGCGGGGGCGCATGTACCGGCGGCCCGCGCCCGGGGAAGTGATGACCGGCGGTATCTCGCCGGCGTGGCCGGCGCTCTCGTCGGCCGGTGGTCTTGCGTGGGCGCGGCGGCCGCGGGGCGCGGGCGGGTCTGTCCCGCTGGATCGGCGACGGCCG
>NZ_JAJSZC010000009.1:46750-71523 GCF_036815105.1 Streptomyces sp. IBSBF 3136 | reverse complement strand
GGGTGTCAGCGGGGCGGGGGTGCCTCGGGGCGGAGTGCCCACCGGTGATGCCGAACAGTTCAGCTCCGGTGAGGTGGATGCCGCCTTCCGGCGCCGCCGACCGCTCCAGGGCGGTCAGGCGGGCCCGGAGTGCGGTGCAGCGGGCGGTGGCCCGCTCGTGGTCGTCGTGAGCCCAGGCGATGTCGACGCGGAGGGCGTCGGCCTCCTCGCGGGTGGCCGCCGCGGCGAGCAGGAGTGCGAGCTCCGCCTGGCGCTCGACGGCGTGCCGCTGCGCGCTGAGCATCACGTCGAGGCGGTCACCGAGGGCGTCCCGGGCGCCGGGTAGCGCGTCGAACGCGGCGACGGCGGCCGTGTGCAGGGCCAGCGCGCGCTCCCGCTCGGCCGCGGCCGCGGCGGGGCCGTACGCGGCGGCCAGGTCCTGCAGCAGCGCCTCCATCACGTCCCACGGCGGCACCTCCAGCCCGTCGAGGCAGGCCCGCATGCCCTCCGGGTCGCGCCGCCAGAAGATCCCGCACCAGCCCCCGTCCTGCCTCAGGCGCTCCAGGAAGCCGTCCAGGTAGTTCGCGAACTCCCTGACCCGCCTCGGGAGTTGATCCACTGCCATGCCCGACTCCCACCCGATCGCCAGCACTCCGCTCGGTAGGCAACACCAGTTGTGTTACGGACCTGCTACGCAGAGTTTTCGGGAAGCATGCGGGCACCTCCTCGCCCCACTCCCCCCGGCGCGCGTCAGACGCCCACCGGCGCGCACCACACCGCCAGCTCGTCCATGGACAGCCCGAGCACCCTGGCCAGCGCGGCGATCGTGAAGAAGGCGGGCGTCGGCGCCCGCCCGGTCTCGATCTTGCGGAGGGTCTCGGCGGAGATGCCGGCCACGGCCGCGACCTCGGCCATGCTGCGTCGGCCGCGCGCCTCGCGCAGCAACCGCCCGAGCCGTTCGCCGCGCTCGCGCTCTTCGGGGGTGAGGGGGGTGCGCACCATGCCACCCATTCTAATACCGCACCTCCGATCATCGACCCTATTCAAATACCGGTATAGTAATTGGCATGGTGGAACTGAAGACGGACACATCGATCGACGCGATGCACGCGGCCGGCCAGGTCGTCGGGCGGGCCCTGACGGCCGTGCGCGGGGCCGCCCGGGTCGGCGTCTCCCTGCTGGAGCTCGACGAGGTGGCGCGGGAGGTGCTGCGCGAGGCCGGGGCGACCTCCCCGTTCCTCGGCTACCGCCCGTCCTTCGCCGCGACCCCCTTCCCCGCGGTCGTCTGCGCCTCGGTCAACGACGCGATCGTGCACGGCATCCCCACCGGCTACCGCCTGCGCGACGGCGACCTGCTCTCCGTCGACTGCGGCGCCGAGCTGGACGGCTGGGTGGGCGACTCGGCGACCAGCTTCGTGGTCGGCCGTCCGCGCCCAGCGGACCTGCGCCTGGTCGAGACCGCCGAGCGCGCGCTGGCGGCCGGCATCGCGGCCGCCGTCGTGGGCAACCGCATCGGCGACATCGCGCACGCCGTCGGCCAGGTGTGCCGGGGGGCCGGCTACGGCATCCCGGCGGGCTTCGGCGGCCACGGCATCGGCCGCCGGATGCACGAGGCACCGGACGTGCCGAACGAGGGCCGGCCCGGCCGGGGTCTCCCGCTGCGCGCCGGCATGGCCCTGGCGATCGAGCCGATGCTGATCGCGAGCGGCAAGGACGGCTACTACGAGGCGAACGACGGCTGGACCCTCCGCACGTCGGACGGCTCGCGAGCGGCCCACGCCGAACACACGGTGGCCATCACCCCCGAGGGTCCCCGCGTCCTCACGGCCCGGGAGGACGGCTGAGCAGGAGTGCGGGTGGCCCCAGGGCCCAGCGGCCCGGGGTCCGTACACCGCACGCCCGACGGCCCGGCTGACCGGCCCGGCCCCTGTGCCTCGTAGCCCGGCGGCAACCCTGCCCGCCGCCGCGAAGCCCCGGACGCACCAATAGGCCGACGGCCCCTCCGACCGACGCGGGGGCCGTGGCTCCCGGGCGCAGGGCCCGCCCGAAGGACACGGGCACACACGCCGGCTCGGAAGCCGCTGAGAGGTGGAGTCGTGGGCCCCAGGGACCGGCTGACCGGCGCGCGGCCGTGGATGCCCGGGGCCGCGGACCCGTCCGAAGGACACGGGGACGCGCGCCGGCTCGAGAGCCCGCCTGAGCGGGGTTCGGGGCGCCTCACGGCCCGCCTCTCGCGGAAACCCCCGTGTGGCCTCCCCCACTCGCTCCCGCGCCCACACAGCCCTCGCACGGGCCCTTCGAGCCCACGCGTGCCTTGGCCCCGGCCCGGCCCCCGGCCAAAGCCCGCGCGGCACCGCAACCCTCGCCAAGCCGGCGCGGCTCTCCGCGCGTGCCCTTCGCACAAGCTCGTGTCATCGTGGCAGGAGCGGCCCACCCCCGGGTTACCCGGCCGCTCCGCACGTCGTCTGCGAAGGAAACGAAACGATGACCAGCGGTTACAACGGCCCGGAGGACCCCTTCGGCGAGTTCTTCGCCCGCTTCTTCGGCGGGACCGGCGACGCCCGGCCCGGCCCGAGGCACATCGACATCGGCCGCCTGCTCAGCCAGCCGGCCCGCGAGTTGGTCCGTGGGGCCGCGGTGTACGCGGTCGAGCACGGCAGCAGGGACCTGGACACCCAGCACCTGCTGCGCGCGGCCCTGGCGGCCGAGCCCACCCGAAGTCTGCTGAGCCGCGCGGGCGCCGATCCGGACTCGCTCGCGACCGAGATCGACCACCGCGCCGGCCCCGTGCAGCACCCGCCAGGGGAGGTGCCGCCGCCGACCTCGCTGTCGCTCACCCCGGCCGTCAAGCGGGCGCTGCTGGACGCGCACGACATGGCGCGGGCGAGCGGCGCCGGGTACATCGGCCCGGAGCACGTGCTGAGCGCGCTGGCCTCGAACCCGGACTCGGCGGCCGGGCACATCCTGAACGCGGCCCGCTTCTCGGCGAACTCCCTGCCGCCCGAGACCCCGGAGACCACCCAGACCCGGCCGGAGACCCGCCGGCCCACCTCCACGCCCACGCTGGACAAGTACGGCCGCGACCTGACCGAGCTGGCCCGGGAAGGCCGTGTCGACCCGGTCATCGGACGCGACACGGAGATCGAGCAGACCATCGAGGTGCTGTCCCGGCGCGGCAAGAACAACCCCGTGCTGATCGGCGACGCGGGCGTCGGCAAGACGGCGATCGTCGAGGGGCTCGCCCAGCGGATCGTGGACGGTGACGTACCGGACATACTGGCCGGCCGGCGGGTGGTGGCGCTGGACCTGACCGGAGTGGTCGCGGGCACCCGCTACCGGGGCGACTTCGAGGAGCGCCTGAACACCATCGTGGAGGAGATCCGCGCCCACTCCGACCGGCTCGTCGTCTTCATCGACGAGCTGCACACCGTCGTCGGCGCGGGCGGGGGCGGCGAGGGCGGCGCGATGGACGCGGGCAACATCCTCAAGCCCGCGCTCGCCCGGGGCGAGCTGCACATCGTGGGCGCGACCACGCTGGAGGAGTACCGGCGGATCGAGAAGGACGCGGCGCTCGCCCGCCGCTTCCAGCCGATCCTGGTGCCCGAGCCGACGGTCGAGGACACCATCGAGATCCTGCGCGGCCTGCGCGACCGCTACGAGGCCCACCACCAGGTCCGCTACACCGACGAGGCGCTGGTGGCGGCCGTGGAGCTGTCCGACCGCTATCTGACCGACCGGCGCCTGCCCGACAAGGCGATCGACCTGATCGACCAGGCCGGCGCCCGGGTGCGGCTCGGCTCGCGGACGAAGGGCACGGACGTACGGGCGATGGAGCGCGAGGTCGAGCAGCTCGTCTGCGACAAGGACCAGGCGGTCGCCGACGAGCAGTACGAGCGGGCCACGCAGCTGCGCGACCGGATCGGCGAGCTGAAGGGCCGGATCGCCGAGGCCAGCGGCGGCGACGAGGTCGACGAGGGGCTGCACCTGGAGGTGACGGCGGAGGCCATCGCCGAGGTGGTGTCCCGGCAGACCGGCATCCCGGTCAGCCGGCTGACCCAGGAGGAGAAGGAGCGGCTGCTCGGCCTGGAGCAGCACCTGCACCAGCGGGTGGTAGGCCAGGAGGAGGCCGTGAGCGTGGTCGCCGAGGCGGTGCTGCGCTCGCGGGCCGGGCTGTCCAGCCCGGACCGGCCGATCGGCAGCTTCCTGTTCCTCGGCCCGACCGGTGTCGGCAAGACCGAGCTGGCCCGCGCGCTCGCCGAGGCCCTGTTCGGCAGCGAGGACCGCATGGTCCGGCTGGACATGAGCGAGTACCAGGAACGGCACACCGTCTCCCGGCTCGTCGGCGCCCCGCCCGGGTACGTCGGCCACGAGGAGGCCGGGCAGCTCACCGAGGTGGTGCGCCGGCACCCGTACTCGCTGCTCCTGCTCGACGAGGTGGAGAAGGCCCACCCGGACGTCTTCAACATCCTGCTCCAGGTGCTGGACGACGGCCGGCTCACCGACTCGCAGGGCCGGACGGTGGACTTCACCAACACGGTCATCGTGATGACCAGCAACCTCGGCTCCGAGGCGATCACCGGACGCGGCGCCGGGATCGGCTTCGGGCCGGGCGGCGCGGGCGCGGACGAGGAGGCGCGGCGGGAGCGGATCCTGCGGCCGCTGCGTGAGCACTTCCGGCCGGAGTTCCTCAACCGCATCGACGAGATCGTCGTCTTCCGGCAGCTCACGAGCGAGCAACTGCGGCGGATCACCGACCTGTTGCTGGAGCGCACCCGGCGACTGCTGGACGGCCAGGGCGTCTCGGTTGAGTTCACCGACGCGGCCGTCGACTGGCTCGCCGAGCGCGGCTACCAGCCCGAGTACGGCGCCCGCCCGCTGCGCCGCACCATCCAGCGGGAGGTCGACAACCAGCTGTCGCGGCTGCTGCTGAACGGCACGATCGCGCCGGGCGGCCGGGTCACCGTGGACGTGGCGGACGGACGGCTGGACTTCCGTGCCCAGCCGCCCGAACCGCCCGCCCCGGAACCGGTCCAGGAGGCGCCGCCGCTCCCTCCGGAGTCGTAGGGTCCGGCCCTCCGAGCCGCAGGGTCCGGAGGGTCGCCCGGAGGGCCGCCGCCGACGCCGTTACGGCGCCGGGTTCACCACCATCGCCGAGCCGCCGCCGCGCCGTACCTTCTCGGCGGCGGCCAGCCACTTGCCGTCCGGCAGCCGCTGCACGCCGGTGGCCGCGCCGATCTCGGGGTTCAGCTTGAAGCTGTGTCCGAGGGCTTCCAGGCGGGACCGCAAGGCGCTGTCGTACAGGGCCGGTTCGAGTTCGGTCTGGGCCGCGTTGCGCTGGCTGGCGCGCGGTGCGGCGATGGCGTCGACGAGCGGCAGGTGCCGGTCGAGGAACCCGGTGAGGGTCTGCAGCACGGTGGTGATGATGGTCGCGCCGCCGGGTGAACCGAGCGCCACCACGGGCCTGTTGTGCCGGTCGAGCACGATGGTCGGCGAGATGGACGAGCGCGGCCGCTTGCCCGGTCCCGGCAGGTTCGGGTCGTGCACGTCCGGGTTGGCCGGGGCGAAGGAGAAGTCGGTCAGCTCGTTGTTGAGCAGGAAGCCGCGGCCGGGCACGGTGATGCCGCTGCCGCCGGTCTGCTCGATGGTGAGCGTGTAGGAGACGACGTTCCCCCACTTGTCGGCGACCGTGAGGTGGGTGGTGTTCTCGCCCTCGTAGGTCGTGGGGGCGGCCGTGCCGCCCTTGCCGCAGGCGGCCGGGTGGCGCGGGTCGCCCGGTGCGAGCGGGCTGGTGAGGACGGCGTCGTCCTTGATCAGGCAGGCGCGCGAGTCGGCGAACCGCTGGGAGAGCAGGTCCTTCGTCGGCACGTTCTCGAAGGCGGGGTCGCCGACCCAGCGCCCCCGGTCGGCGAAGGCGATGCGGCTCGCCTCGATGAAGTGGTGCAGGTACTGCACCTCGCTCGCCTTGGAGAGGTCGCTGTTCTCCAGGATGTTGAGGGCCTCGCCGACGGTCGTGCCGCCGGAGGAGGAGGGCGCGATGGAGTACACGTTCAGGCCGCGGTACGAGGCCCTGGTGGGCGCCTGGGGCTTGGCGTGGTAGACGGCGAGATCCTTCTCGGCCAGCTTGCCGGGGCGGGCGTTCCAGCCGGAGGCGGGGTCCACGGGCGGGTGTTCCACGGTCTTGACGATGTCGTCGCCGATGTCGCCGCGGTAGACCGCGCCGGTGCCCCGGCGGCCCAGTTCCCGGTAGGTGCGGGCGAGTTCGGGGTTGCGGAACCGGGAGCCCACGACCGGCAGCCGCCCGTTCGGCAGGAACAGCTTCGCGGTGTCCGGGAAGTAGCGGAAGCGCGTCTCGTTGGAGGCGGTCTGCGACCGGAAGGTGTCGTCGACGGTGAAGCCGTCGCGGGCGATCCGCTCGGCGGGCCCGAGGACCGTGCCGAGCCGCTCGCTGCCCCACTCGTCCAGCGCCGCCTGCCAGGTGGCGGGGGTGCCCGGGGTGCCGACGCTCAGTCCGCTGCTGACGGCGTCGTTGAAGGCGAGTGGCTTGCCCTTCTCCAGGAACAGGCCGGAGTCGGCGGACTGCGGCGCGGTCTCGCGGCCGTCGATGGTGTGCACCGTGCGCGAGCGGGCGTCGTAGTAGACGAAGTAGCCGCCCCCGCCGATGCCGGCCGAGTAGGGCTCGGTGACGCCGAGCGCGGCGGCCGTGGCGACGGCCGCGTCGACCGCGTTGCCGCCCTTCTTGAGTACCTCGATGCCGGCGGCGGTGGCGTCGGCGTCCACGCTGGCCACCGCGCCGCCGTAACCGACGGCGACCGGCACCTTCGTGACCTCGCCGCTCACAGGTGCGGCGGGCGGCGCGGCCGCTCCCACCGACACCAGGGCGGCCGAGACCGCCAGAACCGCCAGTTTCCGCGTGCCAGGACGACCCATCCGTACCTCCTGCAGGGACAGTCCGCGCAGCGTAACCAGATTGCCCGCAGTACCGACAGTACGCCTCCGGCACGCGTCGCACCGGGGGTCACACCTCGAACACCGGTACGTAGACGGGGTCCGGGCCCGCTAGCATGCGCGGCCATGAACGACGACGTGCGCAACATCGTCCTGGGCGTCATCGCGGCCGGTGTCAGCACCGCGCTGGGCTGGCTGTCCCGTACTTACCTGTGGCGGCGCAAGCTGCGGCGCAAGCAGGCGTTCTTCGGGCTGCCGGAGAACGCGGAGTGCCTGCTGGTCGTCAACCGCGACCCGGCGACGGCGGAACACGCCGTGCACCGCTTCGACGTGTTCGCGCTGCTCGAACTGTCCGCGCTGATCAAGGACTGCGGGGCGCACCTGCGAATGGTGACGCAGGACGCGACACAGCAGGGGGTCGGCGAGCGCACCGAGTTCTGCGTGGGCGGCCCCGGCTCCAACCGGCGGATGCTGGCCCACATGTCGGCGATGCTCCCGGGGGTGCGGGTGAACGTCGACGCCGAACCGGGCCCGGACCGCGGTGCGTTCCAGATCGGCGGCGAGCGCTACCGGATGGACGCCGGGGTCACGGAGTACGTGCTGCTGGCCCGGCTCACCGCCGGCCGGCTGACCCGGCCGGTGTTCCTCTTCTGCGGTCAGCGGGCCATCACCAACCAGGCCGCCACCCGCTATCTCGCCCGCAACCACGAGCGGTTGAGCCGCAAGTACGGCGGCGGCTCCTTCGTGCTGCTGCTGAAGGTGGTCAACTCCCAGGCGTACGGCCCCGATCTGGTGGAGCTGGTGGCGGACGTGACCCGGGCGGCACAGGCGCCCCTCCCGGCGGCCGAGGCCCCGGGTGTCACGCAGCCGGCGTCGTGACCCGACAAGCTTTACCCGTACGTAACTTACCGACGGGTTACTTAGGGTAAGGTCCCGCGGTTACCGTCGGGTCACTTTGCACTGTCACCAGTCGAGGAGTGACCCATGGGACATGGTCGCGCCACCCTGCGCACCTCAGCCGCCGGAGCCGTCTCGGCCGCCCTGATCGCCGGAGGCGTCGTCGGCCTGGCGCCGGCCGCCCAGGCCGCCCCGTCCGTCCGCTTCGTGGACATCACGGGCGACGGCGGCACCGTACTGAAGGCGAACGTCGTCACGCCCGAGGGCGCCGACGGCACGCACGCCTACCCGCTCATCGTCCTGCCCACGAGCTGGGGCCTGCCCCAGGCCGAGTACCTCGCCCAGGCGCAGCAGCTCGCCGACTCCGGCTACGTGGTCCTGACCTACAACGTGCGCGGGTTCTGGCAGTCCGGCGGCGAGATAGAAGTGGCCGGTCCGCCGGACATAGCGGACGCCTCCAAGGTGATCGACTGGGCGCTCGCCCACACCCCGGCAGACCCGCGCCACATCGGCATGGCGGGCGTCTCCTACGGCGCCGGCATCAGCCTTCTGGCCGCCGCCCACGACAAGCGCATCAAGGCGGTCGCCGCGCTCAGCGGCTGGGCCGACCTGATCTCCTCGATCTACTCGGGCCGCACCCAGCACGTCCAGGCGGGGGCCCTGCTGGACGGCGCCGGCGTCGTCACCGGCCGCGAGAGCCCCGAACTGCGGCAGATCTTCGACAACTTCTACGCCTCGAACCTGAGCAAGGAACAGGAGATGATCGACTGGGGGCGGAAACGTTCCGTCGCGACCTATGTCGACCAGCTCAACGAGAACGGCGCCGCGGTCATGCTCGCCAACGCCTGGGGCGACACCGTCTTCCCGGCGAATCAATACGCCGACTTCTACGAGAAACTGACGGTCCCCAAGCGGCTGGAGATGCGCCCGGGCGACCACGCGACCGCCGAACTGACCGGCCTCTTCGGGCTCCCCAACGACGTGTGGACGGACACCGGGCGCTGGTTCGACCACTACCTGAGGGGAGTCGGCAACGGCATCGACAGCGAGCAGCCGGTCCAGCTCAAGTCCCGTAGCGCGGCGGGCTACGAGGGCTACCCCGACTGGAAGTCGGTCGGCGCGACCCGCCGGAAGATCGACCTCGCCGGCTCCAGCACCATCCACGCCAACGTCGACTCCGGCGCGGACGGCGGGATCGTCTTCCTGTCCTCCATCCTGGACCAGGTCGCCCAACTGCCGCCCATGGCCTCGATCCCGCTGCTGCCGCGCCGCTGGGCCGCGGTGTGGCAGTCGGAGCGGTACGGGACGCCGCAGCAGGTGCGCGGGACCGCCACGCTGCACACCACGCTCACCCCGACCAAGGAGAGCGGCACCCTGATCGCCTACCTGTACGACGTGGGGCCGCTGGGCTTCGGCAAGTTGGTGACCAACGCGCCGTACACCTGGTACGGGCGCACCCCCGGCGAGCCGTTCGGCGTAGACCTGGATCTGTTCTCCACCGCCTACGACGTCCCGGCCGGGCACCGGCTCGCGCTGGTGGTCGACACGGTCGACCCGCTCTACACCGAGCACAACCCGTCCGGCGCGCAGCTGACCTTCTCCTCGCCGTCGGACGACCCGTCATACGTGTCCGTCCCCCTGCGCGAGCAGTGATCTCCGGCTGCCGCCGGACGAGCCTGGCCCGTGTGTACTGCCGCCCCCTACGGTTTCAGGGCCGTGGGGGGTACCCCACCGGCAGTGGCGTCATCCTGTCGTGGACCGGCGGGGCCGCCGTCACCACAAAGGGATGAACGGCAAAGCGTAGTCGAGGTCGGCCGGGTTGCGTCTCCCGGTGTGCGTCCGCGGCCCCCCATCCGCTCCCCACCATGGCGTTTCGTGTCGTGCTCTCTCGGCCCGCAAACTATCCAGCCGCCGGGAGCCCTGGGGGGCGACACGCACTTTGCGGGCATTAGCCGTATTTACGCCGCATACGTGATGTATGTCGCATTGATCCGGCGGGGGCTCGGCGCGCGGCTCCCCGCCCGCCTCAGAACTCGGAGACCTCCGCGTAGAGCTGGGACAGTTCGGGGACGCCGCTCGTGGCCCATTCCCGGCCGGACTCCACCACCTCGACCTCACGGCCCGAGGCGAGCCGCACGACGGGTTCGCCGTCGGACCGGATCCGCCAGGCCGCGCCGGGTACCGTGCGCACGACGACCGTGCCCAGGTACAGCCCCGCGTCGTTGCCCAGCCAGGGCAGGATCTCCGCGTCGTCGCGCCAGCGCGGGACCACCTGGTCCAGCGCCTCGAGCGAGGCCGGGGAGTCGTCGAGCCGGACGCCGGCCTCCTCCGCCTGGGAGCGGAGCAGTTCGCATTCGGACAGGAGCGCGGCGATCGACTCGGGGTCGGCCGGGAGCGCCGCCGTACCGCTTCTGTCGTGCCGGTGGCCCAGGAACGGAATGTTCATGGGCCAAGCCTGGCATCACACGTCCAGGTCGACCACCACCGGCGCGTGGTCGGACGCGCCCTTGCCCTTGCGCTCCTCGCGGTCGACGTAGGCGTCCTTGACGGCCTTGGCGAACGGCTCGTTGCCGTACACGAGGTCGATGCGCATGCCGCGGTTCTTGGGGAAGCAGAGCTGGCGGTAGTCCCAGTACGTGAACGGGTGGTCGTACTTCAGCGGCCGCGGGACGACGTCCGTCAGGCCCGTCCCGCGCAGCGAGGCCAGCGCGGCCCGCTCGGCCGGGGTGACGTGGGTGGAGCCCTCGAAGACGGCCGGGTCGAAGACGTCGTCGTCCGTCGGCGCCACGTTGTAGTCGCCCAGCACGGCGAACGGGCGGCTGCCGGCGGCGTCGCCGGCCACGGCGGCCCTCAGGGCCTCGATCCACTGCAGCTTGTAGGCGTAGTGCGCGTGCTCCACCTCGCGGCCGTTGGGCACGTACACCGACCAGACGCGGACCGGGCCGCAGGTCGCCGAGACGGCGCGCGGCTCGGTCACGCCGTCGTAGCCCGGGTCGCCGGGCAGGCCCTTGACGACGTCCTCCAGACCGACGCGGGAGAGCACCGCCACGCCGTTCCACCGGCCGGTGGCGTGCACCGCAGCCTCGTAACCCAGCTCGCGCAGCTGGTCGAACGGGAACTGCCCCTCGGCGACCTTGGCCTCCTGGAGGCAGAGCACGTCGGTGCCGCTGCTCTCCAGCCAGGCGAGCAGCCGCGGGAGGCGGGCGGTGATCGAGTTCACGTTCCAGGTCGCGATGCGCATGCCTCACAACCTACCCGGCGGGTACGACAACGCGGCCGCGCGTCAGACCTCGGCCGACGCCCCCGGAGCCAGCCGCACGTGCTCGGCACCGCCCAGATTGCCGAGGTGGGTGTCGTAGATCGGCCGCGCCAGGTCCGTGAGCAGGGCGTCGTGGACGTCGTAGACGCGCCCCGGCGCGACCTCGCGGACGTAGTCGATCACCTCGGCGATCTTGTTCCACGGCGCCTGCACCGGAGCCAGCAGCGTCTCCACGGGCTGCCCGGGGACGGTGAGGGCGTCGCCCGGGTGGAAGACCTTGCCGCCGTCGATCAGGTAGCCGACGTTGGTGATGCGCGGCAGGTCGGGGTGGATCACCGCGTGCAGCTCGCCGTGGACCTGCACGTCGAAGCCGGCGGCGGTGAACGTGTCGCCGTGGCCGACGGTGTGCACCCGGCGGGGGAAGGCCGCGGCGAGCCGGTCGGCGACGGCCCGCAGGGTCCAGACCTCGGCGGCCGGGTTCGCCTCCAGCGCCGCCCGCAGCCGGCCCTCGTCGAAGTGGTCCGGGTGCTCGTGCGTGACCAGGATCGCGTCCGCGCCGAGGGCCGCGTCCCGCTCGGTGAACCCGCCGGGGTCGAGGACGAGCGTGCGCCCCTCCTTCTCCAGGCGGACGCAGGCGTGGGACTTCTTGGTGAGCTTCATGCCTCCCCATCCTGCCGGGTGCGGCGGCCGGGGACTCACTCCGCGGGCGTGGTCTCCTCGCGGATGACCTGCTGGGCCACCCGGAAGGCGCTGTTAGCCGCCGGGACGCCGCAGTACACGGCGGCCTGCAGCAGCACCTCCTTGATCTCGTCCGGGGTGAGGCCGTTGCGCAGGGCGGCGCGGGTGTGGGCGGCCAGCTCCTCCAGATGGCCGCCGGCGACCAGCGCGGTGAGCGTCACACAGCTGCGGGTGCGACGGTCCAGGCCGGGCCGGTTCCAGACCTCGCCCCAGGCGTAGCGGGTGACCAGCTCCTGGAAGTCGCCGGAGAAGTCGTCGGCCTGGGCCAGCACCCGGTCCACGTGCGCGTCGCCGAGCACCTCCCGGCGGACCTTCAGACCGGTCCCGTACCGGTCGGACTCGCCGAACGGCTGCGCCTGCGGTACGGCGGCGGGGGCGATCTCGGCGCGGGGCACGAACCGGGGCGCCGCGGCCGGGGCCGGGTTGACCGAGGCGGCCGGCAGGGCGGTCTGGCCGGTGTCGAAGGGCTGCTGCCAGGCGGTGGAGAAGTGCCGGACCACCAGGTCGGTGACGGCGGCGGGCTGCTCGACCGGCACCAGGTGGGAGGCGCCGGGGACCACCGCGAGCCGGGCGTCCGGGATCCCGGCGACCAGGGTGCGGGCCTCGGCCGGGCCGGTGACCCGGTCGTCGGACCCGACCAGCACCAGCGTCGGCGCGCCGACCCGGCCCAGCTCGGGCCGGACGTCGAACCCGGCGAGCGCCTCGCAGGCGGCGATGTAGCAGCCGGGGTCGGTGGTGCGCACCATCTGCACGGCCCACTCGGTGATCGCGGGCTGCGCCGCCGCGAAGCCGCCGGTGAACCAGCGGTCGGGCGCGGACCGGGCGATGGGGTCGAGGCCGTTGGACCGTACGACCACGCCGCGCTGGCGGAACTCGTCGGCGGTGCCGAACCGGGGCGAGGCGGCGACCAGCGCGAGCGAGGCGAGCCGCTCGGGGCGGCGCAGCGCCAGCTCCAGGCCGACCGCGCCGCCCAGAGCGCAGCCGGCGTAGCCGAAACGCTGCACCCCGAGCGCGTCCAGCGTGGCCAGCAGGCGGTCCGCCAGCTCGCCGACCGAGCCGGCCGGACGGGCGGGAGCGCCACCGTGGCCCGGCAGGTCGAACCGGAAGACCCGCCACTGCTTCGTCAGCTCGGGGACCTGCCGGTCCCACATGTGCCATGTGGTACCCAGTGAGGGACCCAGGATCAGGACCGGAGCGTCTTCTGGCCCGTCAAAGCGGTATTGCAGGGTGTTCGGGGGTGTCTCACTCACGCCCCAGACCCTCTCACGTCTCACGGACGCCCCTATAACGCAGGGGTGTGGGCCACCGGTCTGACCAGGTTGAACACCTCACGGGCTGCGTATCGCTTGAGGCATCGGATGATCTCGCGTCGGGTCTTTCCTTCCTGAGTGCGGCGTTCGTAGTACGCCTGGGTGCGCGGGTCGTGACGCAGGCGGGTGAAGACGATGCGGTGCAGGGCCGCGTTCGCTTGGCGGTCGCCGCCGTAGTTGAGCCGGTGCGTGCTCCGCCGGCCGGATGAGTACTCGATGGGGCTGACTCCGCAAAGGGCAGCAAAGGACGCCTCGGAGTTCAGGCGGTCGGGATTGTCTCCCATGGTGATCAGGAGAGTGATGGCGCCGTCCGGACCAATGCCCACCCGTTCAAGCAGCTGTGGGGCGTGGCGTTCGACAAGCCCGGTCAGGCGCTGGTTCAACTCGTCGATCTGCCCGGTGAGCTGCTCGATGCGCTCGGCGAGCATGCGCAACGTCAGGTGGGTGACCTGGACCACCGCGTCTTCGTCTCCCCCACCATCGTGCGGGGCGAGGCGTGCGCAGGTACGGAACAGCTCGGCATTGCCCAGGCTGGACAGTTGTTCTCGCAGGGCGGGATCGGCGATGACCAGGACGGCCTTGAGCTGGTTGATCGCCTAGGTGCGGGCCTTGACCGCGGAGTCCTTGGCGAGCTGGAACAACCGGGCACTGTGCACCGGGCCGTCACCGGACTTGGCCCGAGCCCGGGCACGACCGCTGAGCACGGCTCGAGCGGCGGCCTGAGCGTCGAGCGGGTCCGACTTGCCCAGCAGCCGGCGGGCCGAGCGGTCGGGCCGGTTCACCTCATATACCTCCACCCGCTGGGCCAGCAGGTAGCGGGACAGGCCCGCGCCGAAGGTGCCGGTGCCCTCCACACCGGCCCGGCGCACCGTTCCCCGCTTGCGTGCCCACACGAGCAGCTGCCGGTAGCCGGCCGCCGTCGCCGGGAAGGACTCGGTCTCCAGGATCTTCCCGAGGGGGAGATCACGGCGGCGACATGCACCTCGCCGTGCGTGTCCACGCCCAGGACGACCTCGCGCCGAACGGGAGGATCCGTGCTCGAGGAGATACTGCGCTGTCGGCTCGTCATGATGGTTCGTCTCCCAAGTGATGATGTGCTGCTGGATGGATGGCACCGGCCCCTTCGGACGGTCTGAACCGTGATGGCGCCTGTAACGCGGCAAGGCCCCTATAGGGACACGTCCTGTGGCTCGGTACCGGAAGGCGCCATCCCGCAACGGCAGTCGACAAGCCTGTGACTGGACACTTCGGTCATAGATCTCATGAGTCAGACCCTCGTACGGGACGGCAGTGTGCAACCGTCCCACTGATGTCGGTCCAACTGCATGACTCGATTACTGCCGGACGACTTTGTCTGAACCGGCGCTCAGCCTGGCCTGGTCGGGGTGACGCGAGTCGACTTCCCGGCCACCCGCGACCGGCATTGGCGGACAGCCTGGGGCCGCCTCATCGGCGATCAGTTGTCGTGTGATGGCACGAATCGGCCCGTGGCTGACACCGCGGCCGGCGACTCGCGATCGTGCGTGGCCACGGCTTGACCGCACGCCTGACGGAGCGGGCGGACTGCAGCGGCCTCTGGCGGCCGTGATCGCGCTCACGCCGTACCGGCTTCTTGACAGCGCCAAGGCTCAACCGGGAAGCCAACATCACCTTTTCTCTGTCAGACGATTGTCCCCACCGCGGGTGCGGCCAGTTGTTGGGAAGCTTCTTCCAGACTTCCTCGACCGCACGGTCGGACGTGATCGGCGTGGTCGGATGGCGGCGTTCACCGGTCGGCCGGGCGGCAGGTGACCGCTTGGGGGAAGGTGAACAACTGGTCCGGGTCGCAGCCGGCCTTGACGCGTTGCATCCTGGGGTAGTTGTCGCCGTGGTAGGCCGTCTGCCAGTCGGTGAGTTCCGGGTCCATGCCGTTGGTGTAGCCGCCGGTTCCGAGGTGCGCCTGCATGGTGGCGTGGGTGTCGCGCAGCCATTCGAGTCTGCGGTCGACGTGTACGGGGTCGGTGAACTGGTGCCAGTAGGAGTGGTACTGCACGACGCCGACGGCAGCCCGGTGCGGGAAGGCGGTCGCGCCAGGGGGCCGGTCGTGGACGGCGCCACCGAGGGCGTCGATGAGCAGGCCGCTCGCCCCGCCCACGGCAGTGAAGCCGTGCAGCCGCTCAAGAGCTGCGGACATGTCGGCTGCGGCTGCCGGGCTGAGGGGTTCCCGCACGATGTGCGATTTGGCCGCGAAGGCGACCCGGGGTCCCAAGGTGCCTCCTCCCCAGCGGTCCGCCTCACTCGCGGCCCGCGTGTAGTCGCAGGGAACGACGACCCGGTCCGCCTCCGGCCGGGCCACCGCGGCTGTCAGACGGTCCAGGACCGGCTCGAGGGCGGCCGGCGTGCCGATGAACGTTCCCGTCACCGTGGGCAGTGACGGCAGGCCGGAGTCGCTGAGCTGCTCGAAGGCGCAGGTCACTGAACGGGGCGTCGTGGGGTCGGCGTTCCAGACCGTCCAGCCCCGCAGTACGGCCGCGGTGGCGGTGCTGGGCCAGCTGACCAGGAACCTCGTGCAGCTGAGGTCGCGGATGTCCTCGGTGGCGAACTCCAGCGCGGTGACTGCGCCGTAGTTACCTCCGCCTCCCCCACACAGGGCCCAGAACAGGTCGTCGTCCGGGGACGGCGAGTCGGCCCGTACGCGGCGGATGCGGCCGTCGGCGGTGACGATCTCGACTTCGCGCAGATGGTCGCAGGCAAGGCCCCAGGCGCGGGTGAAGGCGGACAGTCCGCCGCCGAGGGTGACTCCGGCCAGACCGATGGTGGGGCACCGGCCCAGCGGCAGGCCGGCTCCGGCCGCGGCCAGCGCCTGGTGGGCCTGCATGCCCTTGACGCCCGCTCCGAAGCGCGCCCGCCCACCGCCGACCCCGACGGAGTTGAGGGAGCTGACGTCGATCACGAGCCCGGGGCCGGTGGAGTATCCGGCGTAGCTGTGGCCGCCGGAGCGCAGCGCCAGCGGGACGCGGCTCGTGCGCGCGAAGTTTACGCATTCGACCACGTCGTGGACATCGGCCGGGTAGGCGATCGCCTGCGGGCGGATGTGGTCGAACCGCTGGTTGACCAGCAGGCGGGCCTGTTCGTAGGCGGCCTGTTCCGGCCGCAGCAGCACACCGTGTATACCGGCCTCCAGGGCCGACCACTTCGCTCCGGAGGCAGCGGAGGCTCGGGAAGGTGCGGACGTCGCGGAGGGCGTGCGGCGTGCCGGGACGGCCGGCACACGGGCGCTGCGCAGGGCGGACAGGGTGTGGATGTCGGTGAGGACCGGATAGTCGAACGGCAGGGGTCGGGGGCCGACCTGGTCGGGCGGCGAGGTGAAGCCGCCGTCGGGGTCCTGTTGCTTCAGCAGGTAGATCACCGCCCGGCTCACGGAGAGCGGGTCGCCGTGCCGTGCGAGTACGGGGACGGCCTGGGCGGTGGAGAGGACGTCGCTGGGGTCGTCGGGGAGTTGGCCCCAGCCGCCGTCGGGGTTCTGCGTCGCGATGAGGCGTGTCACGGAGCGTACGGTGGCGGCGGCGATGCGGGTGGCGAGGGCGGAGCTCGTGACGGGGATCGCGTGGAGGGCGTCTACGGCGCGCAGGATGGCGCTGGACTCGCTGATCGTCCAGCTGCGCTCGAACGTCCCGTCGCTCTGCTGGGCGCTGAGTACGAAATCGAGTGCGCCGGTCAGGAGGCGTTCGTGGTGTGCGGCGCGGGGGGCGAGCGCGAGGATGGCGCCGGCGGTCATGTCCAGGTCCGGTGAGTCGCCGCTTACCCAGGTGGGGAAGCCGCCGTCCGGTCCGGCGATGTCCGTCAGGTAGTCGGTCGCCTTCTCCAATGCCTCGTGGTACCGGTCGGGACCGGCGGCGTGCAGGAACTCCATGCACCGGGTGGTGGTGTCCACGTCGGTCTGCCGCATGCCGGTGGCGAAGGGCCAGCCACCGTCGGGGGCCTGCCAGGACGCCACGAGGTCGGCCATCCGCGGGATGTGGCGCGCCAGAGTGTTCTCGCCGGTGAAGGCCAGGCCCGCGACCGCGGTCAGCCACAGGTCCTGGCTGTCCAGGAACGGCACGCCGTCGTCGGCATTGATGGCCAGGCAGAGCCGCAGCAGTCCGTCGTCGAGGACCGGGTCGCCGGGCCGGAAGATGCGCACGGCGTGGAGGCCGAGGAGGTGGGTGGTGGCGCTGGCCTCCCACAGGACCCGGTTGGGCCCGAGGGCCAGGAGCGACACCAGACGGTTCCGCTCGGCGTCGGTGACCGCGTGCGGGCGGCCGCAGGCGTGCGCGTGGATGATGCGGGTCGACAGCAGGTGTACGTCGGTGAAGGTGGTGATGCCTTCCGGCCCGACGGGAGCGGGTGCGTCGTTGCTCTCCAGTGCCGAGCCGCACAGCAGGTGCAGCACCGTGCGCAGCATGACGGACTTCAGCCGCCCGCGCCCCGCGGTGCCGCTGCTCACCGCCGCAGGTAGGCCGGCGGCCCGGTCCAGTGCCCGATCAGCCATGCCGGTGGGGTCCAGGCAGGCGTCGATCAGCAGGGCATCCACATTGCTTGCGCCCGGCCGGCGGCGCCGCAGAAAGCGAGCCAGCCGGTCTTGCTCACCCGGTTCCGCGCCCTGCGCACGCAGCAGGGCCAGCAGCAGCGTGGACTCCAGCACGCGGCTGCCGCAGCGGTCGTCCACATGGCCGGCCGCGTCCACGGCGACGGTCAGGTGCTGCACGAGTGCCGGCACGCCCCGTTCCTGCTCGTCGGCGGTGAAGCCGCCTCCTACCGGGTTGCGGTGGGTTTCCCGTTGCCAGGCGAGGGAGCCGTCCCGCACCTGGCGGATCGTCGCGGCCCGCTCGCCGTGTGCGGCCCGGTCGGACTCGTCCATGCGCTCCGCGAGCATGCCGCGAGCGCGGGCCGCTGCCTGGGACAGGCTGCAACCATGGTGGCGGGCGAGTACGCCGACGAGGTTGTCCGTGCCCTCGTGCAGTTCCCGCGGTGCGGACCGCAGGTCGTTGGCCCAGGCGACGATGTCGGCCGCCGCCTCCCGTAACCCGTCGAGGTCGGCCGCCGCGGGCAGAGCCCGCTCCACAACGGCCAGCACCGGCAGCACCGTGATGGTTCGGCGGCGCAACGCCACGTAGTCATGAAGCCCCAGCCGTTCACCACGGGTACGCAGCCGCAGTTCGGTGACCGTGGCCTCGGCGAAGTCCCGGTACAGCGCGAGAAAGCGTTGCCTCCACCCTGGCCGGGCGGCGATCCTGGTCCGCTCCCACAGGTCGGCGAGCGCCCGCACCACCGGTGCCGCCGATGCCGGGTACCGGGTGCCGTCGGCGGCGCCGAGCACGTCGAGGAGCTGGTAGAGCACAGCCCGGGCCTGCTCCGGTGACTGGCCGTGCCGGTCGAAGCCGTCGTCGACCAAGGCGATGAACGCACCCCACTGCGCCAGCAGTGCCAGTTCCGCGGGAGCGGCCCCGGGGGCCAGCCAGCCGGCCAGCCGTCCGTGTCCCATCCTGGCCAGTCTCCGCGCCTCCTCCTCGTCGGCAACCAGACGATGGGCGACCGCCCAGGCACGCACCTGACGTTCGGCGCGGACCCAGGCGGAGCTGCAGACCGAGCCTCTGTCCGAGGCTCGGTGGTCGTCGAGGCGTCGACGGGCGGCGGGGGCGCCCGGCGGACGTGCGCTCGTGTGCTGCAGGCCCATCACGACATCACCTCCGATCCGCGCGTCCCTCGGGCAGCGGGTACGACTGACTTGTGAACAGATCGAGGCGCTTCGGAGGCATGCACGCCCCATCGTGAGGACGCCAGGGGCGGCACCCGCTCACGCATCTCGGTCTCCGTCCCGTCGCATCGCGGCACATGGCTGCTCCACCCAACACAGCCTGCCCAGGCGCGGCAGGGCCCGGCCGTAGTGGGTAAACCACCCTTCCGTGCGAACCGAACCGGGCGCCGCCCGCCGGCCCTCGGGTGCCCTGCGCGCGGTGAACGGAGTGGCGCCGCGTGCGACGGTCCGCTCGCGCGCGGCGCCGTGAGGGCCCTCAGGGGGTCACCGGGTCCTGAAGCGGCGGAAGAGGTTGCGGGCCACGTACACGCCCGGGCCGCCGAAACCGACGATGTCGACGCGTCCGTCACCGGTGATGTCGGTGAGGAAACGGGGGTGGCGGTCGACCCGCCAGGCACCCGCCTCGTCGCTGTATCCGAAGCCGCGGCACACCAGTTGGGCCTGGTCGAACAGGCCGTCGCCGCGGTTGTGTGCTACCCAGACCCCTTCGTGACCGAAGCCGACGATGTCCGGGTTGCCGTCGCCGGTGACGTCGGCGAGGAACCGCAGGTGCTTGCCGCCCGTCCAGCCCTGGGCGTGCCCGAAGTCGTTCAGGACGAGCTGCGAGGGCTCGAAGGTGCCGTCGCCGCGTCCGCGGGAGACGACGACACCCTGGGGGCCGAACCCGATGATGTCCATCGCTCCGTCACCGATGGTGCGGATCAGGAACCGGGGGTGCTCCTTAACCGAGTCCCAGCCCTGGTCGGTCCCGAAGTCGTCGAGGACGTAGAGGGGTTCGGCGAAGGTGCCGTCCTCGTCCTGCAGTGACACCCACACGCCGTCGTCGCGGCAGCCGACGATGTCGGTGCGTCCGTCGCCGGTGGTATCGGCGAGGAAGCGAGGATGCTTGTCGAGGAGCCAACCGCCCGCCTTCTCACCGTGGCCGAACGCCCGGAGAACCGGCTCGTCAGGGAGCGGTGCGAACTTTCCGTCCTCGTCCTGAAGCGAGATCCAGACGCCGTCGTCGTGGCAGCCGACCACGTCGAGCCTGCCGTCACCGGTGGTGTCGACAAGGAAACGAGGATGCTTGTCGAGGAGCCAACCGCCCGCCTTGTCGCCGTGGCCGAACGCCTTGAGGACCGGCTTGCCGCCCGCGGGCATGAACGCCCCGCTCTCGTCCTGTGCAGCGACGCGGAGGCCGTCGGCGGCCAGCACGACGATGTCAGGTGTGCCACCTCCCGTCGTGTCCGCGAGGGTCCACAGGTCCGCGGGACTCGGGGACGGCCCAGGCTGGTGCAGCAGGCGTTCCTCGTCGGCGAAGGTACCGTCGCCTCTGCTGGACGCCGTCACGGCCCCCTTGGCGGGTTTGAGCCCTACGACGTCCGCCCGTCCCGCTCCCGTGATGTCGGCAAGGAACCGCGCACCGGGCCCGGCCCACCAGCCCGGTTGCCCGCCGGGACAGCCGTTGCCGTCTTCGCTCTTCCAGCCGCCGGCGTCCTGGTCGCTGCCGAACCGCTCGAGGACCAGCAGCATGTCGCTGAAGGAAGGCGTCGCGCCTGGCACCGGGCGCAGCGCGGTGGAGCGTGCCAGCCGCCAGGACCGGCGGCCGTTCCAGTGGGCCAGGTGGGCCCAGCGCAGTGCTGGGTCGCTGGTGCGCTCGGGCTCTGCCGACACGAACCGCCAGCGCTGAACGCTCGCGCCGTCATCGTGCTCACGCAGGACGACCCGGGCGCTGTCCTCGTGCGGGTCGGCGAGGTCGAGAACGGTGTCGTCGGCCGCGCTCTCGATGAAGTAGAGGCCGGCTTCCCCCTCGACGGGGACGACGCGCCACTGCTGGTTCCTCTTGCCGGCGGTGGCACTCGTCTGGCGGACGCCGTGGTCCGCTGCGGCGGGATTGTCGAGCACCTTGCCGCCGGCCACGGTACGCAGCACATACGCCGGGTCGTCCTGGGACTGGCCCCCTTGGGCCTGTACGGGCACCAGCTGCCACAGCTCCGGGCAGGAGCCGCCGTCGGGGACCTCGCGGACGACGAGGGCTCCGTCCGCGCGCGTGGTGTCGGCGGCGAGGGTCTTCCCCGTCGCGTCGTTGACGATCCAAAGTTTCAGTTCTTCCGTGGGCACGGGCATCGTGGTGCCTCTTCCAGGCGGCGCGGGCGGTGGCTCGGGACGGATGCGGCGCGACGGCAGTCGCGGATCACGTGAAGAGGTGGTGGTAGGGGACGTTCCACTCGCTGGGCAGCCGCGGGTAGAACGTGTTGATGACCGTCCCGGTGAAGTCCCCGCCCCAGTTGTAGGTGACGCGCACCTCGCTGTCCGCCGCCACCGCGTGGTCCTTGAAGCCGAGGATGGTGTCGGGGTGGGTGATCGGCACGAACGTGATCCCGCCCCACGGCGTCACCGTGACGACCCAGAGCTGGGTGTCCTCGGGCGCGCCGTTCTTCCCGCGCCACAGGTCGCCCACCTTGTCGGGCAGACCGACCTGGACGGTGTCCGCCGTGCTCTTGGGCGCGTCCTGGTGAACACTGATGCGCCTGCGCTGCGGCTTGGGCCTGCCGTCGTCGCCGCGACCGGCGTCGGCATCGACCGCACCGGCAGGCTTCGCAGGCACCTGGCCCGCGGCGCTCTCGATGACGTACAGCGGCCGCTGTCCGAAGAAGCCGGCCGGCGTGATGTACCAGAGGTGGCCCTGCGCCTCCTTCACGGCCGGGTCGAGTGCGGTGGCCAGTTTGACCCCCTTGTCGTGGCTCGTCTCCTTCAGTTCGACCGGTCGCAGGTAGCCGCCGTTGAAAGCGTGCACCAGCATGACCGGCCTGTTCTCGACGAGTGCCGCCACGATCGCGTTGTCGTAACTGTTCACCGCCACCGGGCCGCCGACCACCAAATTGGACATCGTCGCGCGTTCCTGCGTGTACATCGCGGAATCCTCACCTGTGCTGGATGGGTAGGACAATACTTCGGGCGATTGATGCGGCGGATCCATGGCGCCGCATTACCGTGAGCTCGATCTCCGCAAACTGGAGAGCGTGTCCGAAAACAGACGGATATCCGAAGCGAGGACGCGGCCCTCGCCAACGTCCAAGGTCAGGCTACCCAAGGGCGATGAAGCCGGAAAGTCATCGATCGGGTGACGAGAGGAAATCCGGGGCCACTTCCCCTGCAATATCCGGGACGATCATCAATCCCTATCACTCGATTGAGTGCAATATACAGGCACGCCCCTCTTGGATATTTCGTGACGTGATAATTTCGACCGCAGGAACCGGCGGGGATTTCTGTTTAATTTTCATCGAGCGCGCGGTTCGTCGGAATGAGTCGAGGACAGTAGATGACTTCCAATGCCTACAGCCTGGTACAGGCCAAGCGTCAGCCCCTGACGAAGAAGAACCTGCGGGAACTGAACATCGAACAGACCTGGCAGTCCATCCTGGGCCACCCCAACCTGGTCTACGTCGATCCCTCCGGCGTGAAGCACAAGCCCGTCGGTTTCTCCGTGAACAAGTCGAGCTTCGGCACGTTCCCCGGAAACGCGTTCCAGATGGGCTGGCTCGCCTACATGAACCTCGGGGAGCCGCTGATCGAGGTGCGCGGCGACATCGGCCAGCCTCCGCCCGACACGTTCTCCTCGCGCACGTACGTCAACCGCAGCCAGGCCGAGATGACCTTCACCGACTCGGTCGACTTCACCGTGTCGAACGGGGTCACGTGGTCGCTCCACGGGGACGCCAAGCTCACCTTCGGCGGCAGTGTCGGCGCGTCGCTGCAACTTCAGTTGCAGAACCAGCTCCGCCTGGATCTCCAGTCGCAGCTCCAGGCGTCGTGCCAGAACGGAACGGCGAACAGGAACTCGAACACGGTCACCAACAAGAACAGCAAGGACAGCGTCGGAGTCGACAACGCCAACACCAGCGAGACGTCCGCGAGCAGCTCCGCGACGAACTCCTCGTCGAACGGCATGACGAACTCGGTGGGATTCACCACCACAGGCAGCGCCACCGGCAACGCCTCGCTCAACGCCCAGCTGGCCCTCGGCATCGCGGCCACCGTCGGCGGCTCCCTGACCACCAGCTGGGCATCGAAGTCGCAGATCTCCGGGAAGGTACCGCCCAACTCCCGCGTGCAGACCATCGTCACGCAACGGCGCACCCGCAAGCAGTACACCTACGAGATCCCGGTGACCTTCTCCGGCCTGATCGCCGTGCAGTACGCCGTGCCGGTGGCGGTCCTCTCTCCGCCGCAGACCAAGACCTACCCCGGCCTCGAGAATCTGGTCGCCCGCGACATCGGCGACATCGATCTCGCACCCGGCGGCTTCCGCATGAAGGGACTGGCCGAGGTCGTCTCCGCCCTGGAGGTCCACCACACGATGCTCGACGGCGAGACCCTCGCCGTCAGCCAGCAGACGCTGCACAAACAGCCCTGACCGCCCGATATCGCCGCCACGACGACCAGAGGTGACGAACCATGGTGTTCGACAACATCTTCAACTCCGCGGGCAAGGGCGCAGGGCTCTTCTCCGTGACCACCGACAGCACCAAGCCACAACCAGGCGCCGGCGTCGACTTCGAGGACGCCGACGACGACACGTACGACGACACGAACCCGAGCCTGTTCAGCACCGCCATCCACGGAGCTTCATCCCGGGCGAGCATCGTGCGGGAGCAGGCCCCCGAGGCACGGGCCGTCCTGGGCTTCCTCGGCTCCTTCATCCAGGCCACCCAGGAATCAGCGGGAGCACAGGCCCAGTACGCGGGAGACCCCGGCTCGGTGTCAGCGGCGGCTTCCGCCGGCATGCGGGAGTCGAGTACCACGGTGACCGACGACCTCGGCCTGAAGAAGGACGAGGACCTGGAGGACAGGCCCAGCAAGAGCGACTACAGCAAGCCCCCCAAGACGCCGGACGCACCGAAGGCACCGGACGCCCCCCAAGCCCCCAAGCCGACCGCGGACAAGCCACCCCAGTCGAAGTGACACCCCGCTTCCGAGGGGTCGGGGACGATGTCGCCCCCGACCCCTCGCGCGTCACACGGGGAGCAACTGCCACTGTCGCGCTCGGTGGTCGCCGTCCGCCCCGTCCTGCCTGACCGACGCGCGGGCGTTGGTGTCCACCCGCAGCAGCAACCCGCTGTTGCGGTTGGCGATCTCGTACGTGCGCGGGGCACCGTCCGCGGGGCCCACCGGGATCAGCTTCCAGTGCTGGTGGTGTGCGTCGCCGCCCTCGTAGGCGCGCTGCACGACCACCGCGCCGGACATCTCCTGCGCTCCGAGGACCTCCAGGACCTTGCCGCTGCGCACGTTCTCGATCCGGTACAGGATGTCGCCGTCGTCCTGGCCGGCCGCGACCAGGCGCCACCGCTGGTGGTCGCGGGGGGCGGCCAGGGTCTGCTGGATCTCCGCGCCGTCCTTGGTTGACTCGCGCTGGACCCCCATGCGCAGCCTGCTGCGGACGTTCGCCCAGGACACCACGGTGCCGGACTCTGGCAGCCCGGCGAGTTTTGGCGAGGCGATTCTGCGGACGCGGTTGTTGGTGAAGTCGGCGATGTAGAGCGTGTCGACGCAGTCGACGGCGAGCGCGATCGGGTGGTCCAACTGGGCCGAGGCGGCAGGTCCGTCGTCACCTCCGAAGCCTGCGGTGCCGGTGCCGGAAACCGTGCTGATGGTGCCGTCGGCCGTGACCTTGCGAACGCGGTTGTTGCCGTAGTCGGCGATATAGAGGTCGCCGGCACTGTCCACCGCCACGCCTGTCGGGCCGCTCAGCTTCGCCGAGGCGGCAGGTCCGTCGTCACCTCCGAAGCCTGCGGTGCCGGTGCCGGCAACCGTGCTGATCGTGCCGTCGGGCGTGACCTTGCGAACGCGGTTGTTGCCGTAGTCGGCGATATAGAGGTCGCCGGCA
>NZ_JAJSZC010000009.1:0-46650 GCF_036815105.1 Streptomyces sp. IBSBF 3136 | reverse complement strand
CTGTCCAGCACCACCGCGTGCGGGCTTTTCAGCTGGGCTGAAGCCGCCGGACCGCCGTCTCCCTTGTACGCCCCCGTCCCGTTGCCGGCGACGGTGCTGATCGTGCCGTCGGGCGTGACCCTGCGGATCCGGTGACTGTTGGAGTCGGAGAAGTACAGGATGCCCGTACTGTCCACCGCCACGCCGAACGGGCCGTTCAACCGGGCGGCCGTGGCGGGGCCGCCGTCGCCGCCGAACGCCGCGGCGCCCGTGCCGGCGACTGTGGTGATCGTCCCGTCGGGCGTGATCTTCCGGACCCGGTGGTTGCCGGCATCAGTGATGTAGACGACGCCCGCGGCGTCCACCACGACTTCGCGCGGCGAGTTCAACTGGGCTGCGACGCCTGGACCGTTGTCGCCGCTGAACCCGGCACGACCGGTTCCCGCGACCGTACTGATCCTGCCATCGGTCGTGATCTTCCGGACCCGGTGGCCGGCGAACTCGCAGACGTAGACAGCGCCGGCGCTGTCCATCGCCATCCCGTACGGACGGTTCAACTGAGCCAAGGATGCACGCTCTTTGTCCCCTGCCGACCCCGCGGCCCCGGTTCCCGCAACGGTCTTGATGCGGGAGGTGGTTTCATCCTCGGCTGCGTCCGCCCCATGAGGAGTACTCATCGTCATCCCTTCGTCACACCCTCAACCGCCCCTACAGGCAGTCATCACTCGACTCCAGCAAGTCACAGGGGTGTGCGGGTTGGCAAGATCACTCAAGAGTGATTGCCACTGAGCGGTGACGAGACGCCAAACCGGCTCGGCGTTCGGTGTTCCCTGCCCTGGCCCCAACTGCGCGTTCGCGGCGCGCGAGGGGCGGCGCCCGGCGCACGTGGCGCCCTGACACGCCCCAAGAGACCGGGTATCCAGTCAGGTTCCGGCCGGCCAGCCCGACCGGCCCCCGTCAGGCCACCGGATCCCGGACACGGGCCACGGCCGCGACGGCCTCGTCGAGCACCGCGAGACCCCGCTCCAACTGCCCGTCCGTCACCGTGAGCGGCGGCAGCAGCTTGACCACCTCCCCCTTGAGGCCCGCTGTCTCCAGGAGCAGCCCCGCCCGGAAGGCGGCGTCGCACACTTCCTGAGCCGCACCCGGGCGCTCGTCGAGAGGAAGACCCCAGGCCAAACCCCGTCCACGCGGGGCAGCGAGCCCATGACGCCGGGCCGTCCCAGTGAAGGAACGGTGCACTCGTTCGCCAAGCTCGGCGGTCCTGGCCGGGAGCGCGCCGTCGGACCAGAAGACCTCCAGTGCCCGGGCAGCGGTGACGAACGCCGGGTTGTAGCCCCGGAAGGTGCCGTTGTGCTCGCCGGGACGCCACACGTCGTACTCGGGACGCATCAGGGTGAGGGCCATGGGCATCCCGTAACCGCTGAGCGACTTGGACAGGCAGACGATGTCGGGCACGATTCCGGACGTCTCGAAGGAGAAGAACGGGCCGGTGCGCCCGCAGCCCATCTGGATGTCGTCGGCCACCAGCAGCGTGCCGTGCGCCAGGGTCCAAGAGGCGAGCGCCTGCAGCCACGCCGGGCGGGCGGGGTTCACACCGCCCTCGCCCTGCACGGTCTCCACCACCACGGCCGCGAGTGGCCCGTCGGCGGTCGCGGACTCCAGTGCCCGGCTCAGCCGCGTGACGGCCCTCTCGTCGTCGTCGGCCGGGTCGTCGAAAGGCACCGGCACGGTGTGCGGCAACGGGACGCCGGCCCCGGCGCGCTTGGCCGGGCTGGCGGTCACGGCGAGCGCTCCGAGCGTCATCCCGTGGAAACCGCGCTCGAAGTAGCCGACAGTACGCCGCCCGGTGACCTTGCGGGCGAGCTTGAGCGCCGCCTCGACGGCGTTGGTGCCGCCAGGTCCGGGGAACTGGACACGGTAGTCCAGACCGCGCGGGGCGAGCACTAGATCGCGCAGGCGCTCCAGGAAGGCGCCCTTGGCGGTGGTGTGCATGTCGAGTCCGTGGATGACGCCGTCGCCGGTGAGGTACTCCACCAGAGCGGCCTTCAGCTCGGGCGGGTTGTGACCGTAATTGAGGGCGCCGGCGCCTGCGAAGAAGTCCAGGTAAGTGCGGCCGTCCACGTCACGCATCTCGGCGCCGCGGGCGGTGGTGAAGACGGTGGGCCAAGCCCGGCTGTAGCTGCGGACCTCGGATTCCATGGTGGCGAAGACGCTCATCGTCGTCCCTGTCTGAGGTGGAGCGAGGGTGATGACGGGCCCCGGGATGCGACGTCGGACAGTGCAGACGACGGGAGTGGTCGACTGCTCGGGGCAGGTCAAGCGTGCCCACGACAGTGGCCGACGCGCCTGGCTGCACAGGCAGCCGAGTGAAGGGTTCGCCCTCGTCGTGCCGGAGAGCGGCTGTCCGGCTCCCGGCCGGCGCCGGACTGCCGCCTCCCACTCCTGCGTGTGAGGTGATCAGCCGTCGGGAGCAATGGATCTTGTAGGAGCGGTCACGCGCCGATAGCCATGAGCGTGTCAGGCCGCCCGCCCCGCCCGAAGGAGCAGCCAGCAGCCATGAGCACCGCCCTCACCGGAACCCCGCCCGGCGCGCCCCACCAGCCCGGCACCGATCCGTTGCTCCACCCGGACCCTGCCGTCGCCGCCGGGCACGCCGGCGCGGAGAGCCTGCTGCGTTGCTGGGCACGCGAGACCGGCGCCACCCCCGGCCCCGACGGGGTCCTGCACGTGCCAGTGCTAGGCGGTGCGGCCCGGCTCACGGCGCCCGTGCGGTACTGGTCAGCGTGCGGCTGGCACCGCTTCGGGCCGGTCACCCTGAGCGGCACAGCCGGGGCCGACGGGGCGCCCACTCCCGTGGAGGCGGTCACCCTCGCGGCCCTGGTCGGCGCGACCATCGGGCCCGGCGACGGCGGCCATCTCGCAACCTTGGTCGCCCAGGTCGCCGACTCGGTCGCCCGCACGGCCGACATCCTGGCGTACCGCCGCAGCTCGGCCGACCCGGAGCAGCGCCTGTCGTTCCTCCGCGCCGAGCAGTCCCTGCTGCTCGGCCACCCGCAGCATCCGGCGCCCAAGGGCCGCGACGGTCTCGCCCCCGCCCAGAGCGCCGTCTACTCCCCCGAGACCCACGGCGCCTTCCGCCTTCACTGGTACGCCGTCGACCGGGAGCTCCTCGCCTCCGACTCCGCCGAACCGCTCACCGCCGAGCAGATCACCGCAAGGCTGTTCGGCGACCCGGCCGCCCTGCCACCGGGCACCGCCGCCCTGCCGGTGCACCCCTGGCAGGCCGGCGAACTCGCCCTGCGCCCGGCCGTCGCGGCACTGCTGGAGGAAGGCCGCCTGCACGACCTCGGCCCGCGCGGCGAGCCGTGGCATCCGACCTCCTCGGTCCGCACCGTGCTGCGCCCCGGCACCCCTTGGATGCTCAAGCTCTCGCTCGGCCTGCGCATCACCAACTCCCGTCGGGAAAACCTGCGCAAGGAGCTGCACCGCGGACTGGAGGTGCACCGTCTGCTGGAGGCGGGCCTCGCCGCCGACTGGCGGGCCGCGCACCCCGGCTTCGACATCGTCCGCGACCCCGCCTGGATCGGCCTGGACGCCCCCGGCCTGCCCGACCCCACCGGACTGGACACGGTGGTGCGCCGCCAGCCGTTCACACCGGAGGACCGGGTGCACTGCGTCGCCGGACTCGTCGCCGAACAGCCGCTGGGCGACACTCTCGACTCCGCCCTGGCGGGAGTGGTGCGGGGCCTGGCCGCCCGCACCGCCCAGCCGCTTGCCGCCGTGGCCGCCGAGTGGTTCCAGCGCTACCTGGACGCGGTGGTGCTGCCCGTCTTGTGGTTGGACGGCCAGGGCGGCATCGCCCTGGAAGCTCACCAGCAGAACACCCTGGTCCTGCTGGACGCCGACGGCTGGCCGGTCGGCGGCCGCTACCGGGACAACCAGGGCTACTACTTCCGCGAGTCGAAGGCCGGCGAACTGTCCGCCCGGCTGCCCGGTCTCGGGCAGGTCAGCGACACCTTCGTCCCCGACCAGGTCGCCGACGAACGGTTCTGCTACTACCTCGGCATCAACCACGTCCTCGGCCTGATCGGCGCGTTCGGCTCCCAGCGCCTGGCGGACGAGGAACAACTGCTGGCCCTGCTGCGCCGTTTCCTCGCCAAACCCGCCGCTACCGCGACCGGCTCCAGCCTGCCCGCCCACCTGCTCCACGCGCCGACCCTGCGCTGCAAGGCCAACCTCCGCACCCGCCTCGAGGGCCTCGACGAACTGGTCGGCCCGGTGTCCACCCAGTCGGTGTACGTCACCCTGCCCAACCCCGTGGCTCTCCCGTGACCGCAGCAGCCCTCCCCTGCACCCTGACCACCGCCGCCGGCGAGTTCCGGCTGCGCCCCGTCCGCCCCGCCGACCTGCCACTGATCACCGGCTGGATGAACGACCCGGGCATCGCGGCCTACTGGGCGCTCGACGGGCCGGCCGAACGCACCGAGCGGCACGTGGGCGCCCAGTTGGCCGGCGACGGCAGCAGCACCCCGTGCCTGGGCCTGCTCGACGGCACTCCGATGAGCTACTGGGAGGTGTACCGCGCCGACCTCGACCCGCTCGCCCGCCATTACCGGTCAGAGCCCAACGACACCGGGATCCACCTGCTGCTGGGGCCGCCCGAGGCACGAGGGAGGGGACTCGGCAGCATCCTGCTCACCGCCCTCGCCGACCACCTGCTGAAGTACGCCCCCCGACTGGTCGGCGAGCCCGATGTCCGCAACGCCCCGTCCATCCGGGCGTTCCACGCAGCAGGCTTCCAGCGTGCGGCCGAACTCGACCTGCCCGACAAGCGGGCCGTGCTGATGACCCGCCGACCGAACTCGTCCGCCAGGGAGACCTCCACAGCATGAACCAGCTATCGACCGCACCGTACGACCTGCTCGGCGTCGGCATCGGCCCGTTCAATCTCTCGCTCGCCGCGCTGTGCGACCAAATGCCGGATCTGAACGCCCTGTTCTGCGAAGCGCGAACGGAATTCCGCTGGCACCCCGGCCTGCTGGTCGACGGCGCCAGGATGCAGGTGCCGTTCCTGGCCGACCTGGTCTCCCTGGTCGATCCGACCAACCCCTGGTCGTTCCTCAACTACCTGCGGCACCAGCAGCGGCTCTTCCCGTTCTACTTCTCCGAGCGGTTCCACCTGCCGCGCCGCGAATACGAGCACTACTGCCGCTGGACAGCCGAACGCCTGCCCAACTGCCGCTTCGGCGTCCAGGTCAGCTCGGTGCACTGGGACACCGCCGAGCAGCTGTTCCGCGTCACCGCCGGAGACCGCGAGGTCGCCGCCCACAACGTCGTCCTCGGAGTCGGCACCGAGCCATACCGGCCGACCGCGTTCGCCGCCCTGGCCGACCACCCCCGGGTCTGGCACTGCGCCCGGTACCTTGACCACCGCTCCACCCTGGACGGCGCCAGGGACATCACCGTCCTCGGCTCCGGCCAGTCCGGCGCTGAGATCTTCCTCGACCTGCTGCGCACCCGCGTCGGCGACGGCACGCGGCTGCGCTGGCTCACCCGGACCCGCGCGTTCGCCCCGATGGAGTACTCCAAGCTCGGCCTCGAGCACTTCACCCCCGACTACACCCGCTACTTCCACGGCCTCCCCGCCCCCGTGCGCGACCGCCTGGTCGGCGAACAGTGGCAGCTCTACAAGGCGGCCAGCGCCGAGACCCTCGCCGAGATCCACGACCACCTCTACCAGACCACCGTCGGGCGTCCGATCGACGCCGATCCGGTCGAGATCGTCCCCGGCACGGCGGTGACCACCGCCACCGCGAACCCTGCTGGCACCATCGAACTACGCTGCCGGCACACCGACTCCGGCACCGAAACGGTGATCCGCACCGACGCGGTGGTCATCGCCACCGGCTACCGTGCCATCCGCCCCTCAGCCCTCGACCCCATCGCCCACCTGATCGACTGGGACGAGCAGGGCCGCTACCAGGTCGACCTCCACCACCGGGTCGCCACCCTGCCCGCCCTCACCGGCGGCCTGTACGTGCAGAACGCCGAACTGCACACCCACGGCGTCGGCACCCCCGACCTCGGCCTCGGAGCCCACCGGGCCGCCGTCATCCTCAACGCGATCGCCGGCCGCACCGTCCATCCGCTACCCGCTCGCACTGCCTGGACGAGTTTCACGGCGCCCACTCCCGCCGACTCGCGACCACAGCAGATCGACGGTGCGCCCGCACGCACTCGCTGATCACGATGGGCCCCGTGACGCTGGAAGACACATCTCACGAGTGCAATTGCAAAGTAAGCGCAATCCGGAAGCGTCACAGGGACACGGTCCGCGTAAGGGGCTGACCTCATTGTGCGCGCCAACCTGACCGATCTGACGACGAGGCCGCACCGGAGTACTCCGGTGCGGCCTCGTCGTCTCACGGCTCCGCACAGACGTCCCGTCGGGAGGGGCCCGGCGGGGTCTCGCCGTATCACGGACGCCCCTATAACGCAGGGGCGAGGGAGACCGGTCTGACCAGGTTGAATACATCGCGGGCGGCGTATCGCTTGAGGCATCGGATGATCTCGCGTCGGGTCTTGCCTTCCTGGGAGCGGCGTTCGGAGTACGCCTGGGTGCGCGGGTCGTGGCGCAGGCGGGTGAAGACAATGCGGTGCAGGGCGGCGTTGGCCTGGCGGTCGCCGCCGTGGTTGAGCCGGCGCGTGCTCCGACGGCCCGAGGAATATTCGACGGGGCTGACTCCGCAAAGGGCAGCAAAGGACGCTTCGGTGTTCAGTCGCTCGGGTTTGTCTCCCATGGTGATCAGGAGAGTGACGGCGCTGTCCGGGCCGATGCCCACGGGTTCGAGCAGCTGGGGGGCGTGGCGTTCGGCGAGCCGGGTCAGGCGCTGGTTCAGCTCATCGATCTGCCCGGTGAGCTGCTCGATTGTCGGCGTACTGAGAAAAGGGCGCAGGGGCGTACAGACGAACGTGCTCAGTTGTGGGACCGGGACGACGCCCCTGCGGCCGTGGCGGCGTCCGCGGGTGACCATGGCTCGCCGGCGGTCTGCACCTGGAGCACGCGAGCGTAGGCTCTCAGGGATGCGGATCGGCGAGTTGTCCAAGCGCACGGGCGTGAGTCAGCGCTCATTGCGGTACTACGAAGAGCAGGGCCTGCTGACCAGCTCACGCTCCGATGCGGGGCAGCGTCACTATTCGGTTGCGGCGGTCCAGCGCGTGTCACTCATCCGACAGCTGCTCGACGCGGGTATGTCCAGCCGGGTGATCGCGACCGTGCTGCCGTGTGTGGACGTCCCGGATGACCTGGGCGTCGCCGAGGAGACGTTCACGGCGATGATGCGCGAGCGCGACCGGATCGACGCCGACATCGCGCACCTGATCGAGACCCGGGATGCGCTCGACGTGCTGATCAGGGCCAACAGCCGGCACCGGGCGGAGCTGTCCACGTCGCCGGAGCCGACGGCGCGGTCGACCTGATGCTGTGACCTGCATCTCAGTCGGTTGCCCCTGACATCGATGTGAGAGGTGAGGATGGCTGCGGAGCCCGGAGTCACCGGGTCGGTCACACGGGAGGCGGCAAAAGATGGGGCAGGCGTGGGGTTTTGGCAGGTATGGCGGGCCCGAGGTGCAGGAGTTCTTCGATCGTCCCGATCCCGTCCCCGGTCGCGGCGAGGTGCTGATCCGGGTCGACGTGGCCGGCGTGAATCCCCTCGACCACATGCTGCGCTCGGGTCTGGTCGACGGGCTCGACTGCGGACGTCCGTTTCCCCGTGCGCTGGGCATGGAGGCAGCCGGAACCGTTCTCGCCCTGGGCGAGGACGTCGACGGGCTCGAGGTGGGTGACGCGGTCTTCGGCTTCGCACTCACCGGCGGCGGCACCTACGCCGAGACAACTGTGCTGTCCGCGCCGAACACCGCGCGCATCCCGGAGGGTCTGTCCGCGACCGTGGCGGCAACACTGCCCGTGACCGGGACGACCGCGGTGGACGTGCTCGACCAGCTCGGCGTCCCGGCCGGTGCCACGGTCCTGGTCAACGGAGTCGGGGGCGGGGTCGGCCTCGCCGTCGCGCGGCTGGCCATCGGGCGCGAGCTGCGTGTGATCGGCACCGGGAGTACCCCCAAGCGCGAGCTCGCCGAGGCCATCGGGGTGCGGTTCATCGACTACACCGCCGGGGACGTGGTCGCCACGGCACGCGAGCTGGTTCCGGACGGCTTCGACGGGATCGTCGACCTGGTCGGAGGCACCTCGCTGCGGACGGTCGCTCCGCTGGCCCGGGATCCCCGCAACGTCATCGCCGTGGGTGATATGTCTGTGCCCGATCTCGGTGGGCGTTTCGTCGAGCGGCGCCTCGACCGCGAGAACCTGGAGCGGTCTGCCCTGCTGGCCCTCGACGGACTCCTCGCACCCGTGATTACTGCGGTCCATCCGCTCTCCGACGCCCCGGCCGCCCTCGCCACCGTCGAGACCGGTCACACCTCGGGCAAGGTTGTCATCAAGGTGGCATGAGAAGTGCCGGGCCGCCCGGCACCGTCGACCGTCCACAGCGGACTGACGAGAGCCCGTGGCCAGCGCATCACCAACTGAGCACGTTCACCTGTACGGGGTTGAGCACGTTCAGGTGTACGTCGACACTCGATGCGCTCGGCGAGCATGCGCAACGTCATGTGGGTGGCCTGGCCACCGCGTTCTCGTCTCCCCCACCATCGGGTGGGCTGAGGGACGCGCAGGTGCGGAACAGCTCGGCATTGCCCAAGCTCGACAACCGTTCCCGCAGGGCGGGGTCGGCGATGACCAGGACGGCCTTGAGCTGGTTGATCGCCTGGGTACGAGCCTTGACCGCGGAGTCCTTGGCGAGCTTGAAGATCCGGGCGCTGTGCACCGGTCCATCGCCGGACTTTGCGCGGGCCCGGGCGCGACCGCTGAGCACGGCCCGCGCGGCGGCCTGTGCGTCGATCGGGTCCGACTTCCCCAGCAGACGGCGGGCCGAGCGGTCAGGACGGTTCACCTCATATACCTCGACCTGCTACGCCAGCAGGTAACGGGACAGGCCCGCTCCGAAGGGGCCGGTGCCCTCCACACCGGCCCGACGCACCGGTCCCTGCTTACGGGCCCACACCAGCAGTTGCCGGTAGCCGGCCGCCGTCGCCGGACAGGCCTTCTTGATCGCCTGGGTGTCGTCCAGCACCATCGTCGCGCTCGGATCCCCCAACTCCCGTGCCGCGTAAGCCTGCACCTCGGCCAGCAGTCCGTCCGCGCTCCAGGACGCCTCGCCCACTCTGGATCCGGTGTGGGGCGGTATGCCCGGCTCGCCCGGCCATCCGGGGCCTGCCTCTACGTCTAACCGCGCTCTCACTCCGCCATCACCGACTGTGCGGACTCCACCGGACCGAACGGCGCTGAGCTGGCATTATGTGCCCGGAGTGGACTGGTGCGGACGCACCTGGACACCTTCTACAACCTGTGCCACGTGGTACCCAGGGAGGGGCCCAGGATCAGGACAGGTGCGTCTTCTGGCCCGTCGAAGCGGTACTGCAGGGTGTTCGGTGGTGTCTCGCTCACCCGTCAGACCCTCTCATCTCCCACGGACGCCCCTGTGACGGGGGGGGGACGCCTGATGCCGACCCCGTCGGGAGAAGCGGAACGCACAGCCGGTGGATCACCCGGTCCGCTCTCCGGGTACCGTCAGGGTATGAGTCATCCGCACCCCGAGCTGAAGCCCGCCCCGCCCCTTGCCGAAGGAGGGCTGCGGGTCATCGCCCTGGGCGGCCTGGGTGAGATCGGCCGCAACATGACCGTCTTCGAGCACGCGGGCAAGCTGCTCATCGTCGACTGCGGCGTGCTGTTCCCCGAGGAGACACAGCCCGGCGTGGACGTGATCCTGCCGGACTTCACCTCGATCCGTGACCGGCTGGACGACGTCGTGGCCGTGGTCCTCACCCACGGCCACGAGGACCACATCGGCGGCGTGCCGTACCTGCTGCGGGAGCGGTCCGACATCCCGGTCGTCGGCTCCAAGCTGACGCTGGCGTTCCTGGAGGCCAAGCTCAAGGAACACGGCATCCGGCCGCGCACGGTGCGGGTCCGGGAGGGCGACCGGCGTGGTTTCGGGCCGTTCGACTGCGAGTTCGTCGCGGTCAACCACTCCATCCCCGACAGCCTGGCGGTCGCGATCCGCACCCGGGCCGGGATGGTGCTGCACACCGGCGACTTCAAGATGGACCAGTTCCCTCTCGACGACCGCATCACCGATCTGCGTGCCTTCGCACGCCTCGGCGAGGAGGGTGTGGACCTGTTCCTCACCGACTCCACCAACGCCGAGGTGCCCGGCTTCACCACCTCCGAGCGGGAGCTGAACCCGGCGATCGAGCAGGTGATGCGCACCGCGCCGCGCCGGGTCATCGTCTCCAGCTTCGCCAGCCACGTGCACCGCATCCAGCAGGTCCTGGACGCCGCCCACCAGCACGGCCGCAAGGTCGCCTTCGTCGGCCGGTCGATGGTCCGCAACATGGGCATCGCCCGGGACCTGGGCTATCTGAAGGTCCCCTCCGGTCTGGTCGTGAGCACGAAGGAGCTGGAGAAGCTCCCGGACCACAAGGTCACTCTGGTGTGCACCGGCTCCCAGGGCGAACCGATGGCCGCGCTGTCCCGGATGGCCAACCGCGACCACATGATCCGCATCGGCAAGGGCGACACCGTCCTGCTCGCCAGCTCCCTCATCCCCGGCAACGAGAACGCCATCTACCGGGTGATCAACGGACTCACCCGGTGGGGCGCCCACGTGGTCCACAAGGGCAACGCCAAGGTGCACGTCTCCGGGCACGCCAGCGCCGGCGAACTCGTCTACTGCTACAACATCGTCAAGCCCCGCAACGTCATGCCCGTGCACGGCGAGTGGCGCCATCTGCGGGCCAACGGCGACCTCGCCATCCGTACCGGTGTCGACCCCGAGCGGGTCGTCATCGCCGAGGACGGCGTCGTCGTCGACCTGGTCGACGGGCGCGCGTCCATCACCGGCAAGGTCCCCGCAGGCAACGTCTACGTGGACGGCATGGAGGTCGGCGGCGCCACCGAAGCGTCCCTCAAGGACCGCCTCACCCTCGCCGCCGAAGGCGTGGTCACGGTGGTGGCGATCGTCGACGCGGACACCGGCGCCCTCGCCGAAGCCCCCGACTTCCTGGCCCGGGGCTTCGTCCACGACGACACCACCTTCGAGTCGGTCGTCCCCGTCATCGAGAAGACCCTGGCCGCCGCCGCCGAGGAAGGCGTCGGGGACGCGCACCAACTCGAACAGCTCCTCGCCCGCGCCGTGGCGAACTGGGCGTTCCGCACCCACCGCCGCAAGCCCCTGATCATCCCCGTCATCATCGACGCCTGAGCCACGACCGGGCGGCACGGACCCCGGTGCCGCCGCCGTCCCGGCCGCTCCCGCCAGGGTGGCGGCCGACGGCTGCGCCTGTCCGGCCGACGAGGGCCTGATCAGCGTGGACCGGACATCGCACCGCACCGCCGCCACCGTCGCGCCGGCGCACGAGGGCGTCCGTCCGATGGAGGAACCGGAGGAGGAAGAGGAAGAACAGGAGCAGCGGGTGAAGGCGGAGGGGGTAGAGGCGAACGAATGACCCGCCCTCTCCCCCTCGTCCAGAGGTAACCTGACCGCACCGAGAGCTTTTCGCGCAGCGCGACCTGCGGTGCCGTTCCCGGCGAGTGACGAAACGGGCAGTCGTCCCACGGCTCCCGGGACGGGACCGCACGATGGAACCCGGCGGAACACCGGCCGAAGGCGCGTCCTCGGCCGACGCGCACACGTACCGCATGCCCACGCCTCGCCTGACCCTCACCCCGGACGTCAGCCACGGTCCGCTGGACGGGGCCTGGTGGCCGCGCTGCGACGCTCTGGAGCTCGAACTCCCCTCGCTCGTCGGATCGTTGGAGCCGGACCCGGACACGACGGTACGGGTCACCGTGGACCCCGCCGAATGGCCCGACACCCCGCGCACCGTCATGGCGCCCGGCCGGGTGATCGCCGTGGAGTCGACCGGCCCCGGAGGCGAGACACACGTCATCTCCCTGGACTGCGGCTCCGTGGGGCGCTGGGTGCTCCTGGTCGTCCCGCCGGAGGAGCCGGCCGGAACGGCCGCCCGGCTGCTGGCCGCCGCGGCCGACCCCGAGAACCCGCTGACCGCCGCGCGCATGCTGGCCCTCGCCGAGACCGGTCGGCTCGAAGGCACGACCGGAGAGGCGTAATGAGGCACTTGGGCCCTGGGGCGCCCACGGCCGACACCGTCGTCCCGCCCTGCCTCCATCCCTCGGCGAGCCGTTGACCACGCAAGGTGGAAGACCCGCGCTCTTCGGCGAGTGCCGCATCGTCCCCGCACACCGCGAACGGGACAGGCAGACCGTGGCGCCGCCGGCCCGCGTCCTGGCCGAGGCCGGCGCGGGCCGGCCGGGACGGCCAGGACCGACCTGACGAAACGCCCGCACCGGCGCGGCGGAGCCGCCCGGTGGCCCGTGTGACCGCACCGGCGAGCCGGGCGGGCGCTCCCGCCACCGAGAGACCTCGTCCTCCGCACAGGATGACGTACCGCCCCGAACCACTCGACAGGACGCCTTCATGACGACCGACCGCCTACGGCCTCCGCCGCCGGCTCCGCCCCTCCTCCGCCTGTACCTGGCGCCCGAGAGCACGCTGCCGCGCCGTATCGACGGAGCGTGGTGGCCGCGCACCTCCGATCTGCCCGCAGAACTCCCGCAGCTCCTCTCCGGCCTGCCCCGGGGCTGGGGCCGCATCCTCGGTGTCCGGGTGAACGGCACGGTGTGGACCGGAGCGCCGGCCCGCGTGCTCATCCGCGACCAGGTCGTCCGGGTGCGCGGGACCACCACGGCGCACGCGTCGAGCACCGTCGTTCTGATGGCACCCGGGCATGGGCGCAGGGACCTGCTGGTCGTGCCGCCGGAGGCGACCGAGCGGGCCGTCGCCTCGCTCGTGTCCGCCGCCGGTCTGACGGCGGCACCGGGCAGCTCCGCGTCCTGAGCGCGGCGCGCGGGCGGCGGGAGACCTGTCACGGCGCCGCACACCTCTGCGGGCCGGACGACGCCGTGTGTATGAACCGGGAAATACGCCGGAAGCCGGACGAGCACGGCGCGAATATCTGGTCCCGCCACTACAGAAATACACCCCGGCGCGGGAGCATGATTTCCGACGCCCCCCACACCGCGTCACGTTCTCCATCCAGCCTGTGTTAACGTGATACCAGTTGCAGTTTTGGTTACCAGAGATTTTTTCTTTGCAGAGCTTTCCGGATCTTTCCGGAGGGGTGATCATCGCGGCGACTCGGCTTCGCAGAGTGCGGAGACCGGCACTGCCCCCCAAGGGAGATTCAATATGGCATCTGGCACCGTGAAGTGGTTCAACGCGGAAAAGGGCTTCGGCTTCATCGAGCAGGAGGGCGGCGGCGCTGACGTGTTCGCCCACTACTCGAACATCATCAGCAACGGTGGCTTCCGCGAGCTTCAGGAAGGCCAGAAGGTCAGCTTCGACGTCACTCAGGGCCAGAAGGGCCCGCAGGCCGAGAACATCGTTCCCGCCTGACGCTGACGCGTATCTGACGCGAGCCGACGGTTCGCGCGCATCATGTGGCTGAGGCCCGTGCTCTAGGGGTACGGGCCCCAGTCATTTTTCCGTTTTCCCTTCCAGCGCCACGAGGCAGTCCCGGCTCTGCTTTTTGTTCGGCTCATTCTTGCGAATCCTCGTGCGGCCGTCGCCGCTGGACGGAATTCCTCGATACGCCGCATCGAGGAAGGTTCTTCCATGAACCGCACCCCGCTTCATACCGGAACCGCTTCCGGCAGCCGCTTGCGTACGCAGGGGACGGCCCGCCAGGGCCACCGCCCGGGCACCGGGCGAAGGACCGGCCAGGACGTACGCTCCGCCCCGCGCCGACAGGAGTTCGCCCTGCCGGTCACCCGCACCGAGGCGCTGCCGGCGGTCTGGACCGTCGCCGAACCGGAGGTGGGCGGCATGTCGCCAGGCCGCCAGGCGGGTCCGGACGCTGGACGTGTCCCCCGTGATCGATGAACACGGCTACGCCCTGGGCGTGCTCGCTCTCACGCCCTGACCGTCGTCCGGCCGCGTCGAGCTGCCGGCTTCCCCGATGTTCTCCCGCACCCCTGTGGAGGCAGCCATGCGCTGTGTCATCGCCAGATTCCCCTTCGACCTGATCAAGAGTGAGGTCGAACAGTCCATGAGCGGCATCACGCCCGATCCCGTCACCGGCGTGTCGGTGACCATCGGCCGCCGCGTGTACCCCTTGATGCAGGTCGGGGAAGTGATCACCAAGCAGAACCGCCGGGACTTCACCACGGGCGAGATCCGCCGGGCACTGACCCGACTCGGCTTCACCTGCCAGGAAGCCCGCCCGGTAACGGCGCCCTGGGACGTGCGAGCCGACGAGGACCCGCTCGGCTGGTGAACGCTCCCGGTCGAGCCGGGGACGTCCGGGCGGCCTCGGCTTCCGCCGTGTCCCGCGGCAGCTCGTCGTACGTGTGCTGGTGGCGGATCAGCAGCGCCGGCGCGCTGCGTACCTCGGGCTCCTCCCGGACCGGTCCGTCAAGCGGCGTGACCGGGCGATCCCCCGCGTCGGACGCCGCCGGCGGTCACGGATCGTCCGGCGTGCCCAGGCCCGTCAGGGCGCCGACCGGGTCCAGGTCCGGGGTGCCCCGGGGCCACCAGTCGTCCTGACCGGGCTCGGACTCGTAGGCGTACCAGAGGCCGTCGCGGCCCAGGCGGAGCTGGACGTGGCCGCGGGGGTGGGTCAGGCGGTTGCGCCAGGGACGGAACGCCGGGAGGTCGGCGGCGAGCAGCAGCGGGCGGGCCCGGTCGAAGCGGCCGGCCGGCGGGTCCCACGGCTCGTCGAGGACGGCCAGGCCCTCCAGGCCGCCCTGCCGCCAGGCGGCCACCGCACGGGCCAGGTCGGCCGTGGTACGGCCGGTGGCCTCCGCGAGCGTCGCGTACAGGGCCCGGCTGGTGGCCGTCAGACCGGACCCGGGCCGGGCGGCGGCGAGCCGTACGGCGTCCTCCCTGAGCGTCAGTTCACCGACCGGGTCACGGCCGGTGGCGAGCAGCGCGTGCGCGCGGGCGGCGGCGTCGGTCGCCAGCTGGTCCAGCGCGAAGGGGTCGGGACCGCCGGGGGCCGCCGGGTACACCGGCGGTTGCTCGGGGTGCGGCGGAACGGGCAACGGCACGGGCAGCGGCGGCCGTCCGCGCGGCGCGAGGACGTCGGTGGCGCGTACCCCGGGCAGGCTCCTCGGCGCTCCCTCCCGGGCGGCCCGGGCCGCCCGCGCGGCACTGCGGCGGGAGAGCGCGTCGAGCAGCTCCTTCTCCCCCCGGCCGCGCAGCAGGAGCAGCACGAAGGGGTCGGCGTCGAGCAGGCGTGCCGTCTGGTAGCAGAGGGCGGCCGCGTGCTTGCAGGGATGACCGGAATCGGGGCAGCTGCAGCGCGGGGCGAGGTCGCCGGGCCCGGGCAGCAGGGGCACACCGCAGTCGGCGAGGGACTGGGGCAACTCCTTGTCCAGCAGGGCCGCGATGTGCCCGGGCCGGTCGGCGGCCGCGTCCAGGAACCGCTCCCAGTCGTGGTCCTCCAGTGTGCGCAGCCGCACCTGGACCCGGTACGGGCGCGGTCTGCTCCCCCGTACGTACGCGAGTACCGTCCCCGGGGTCACGGTGATCGCGTCGACGTTCCCCTGCTCCGCGTAACCCCGGCCACGGGCGAGTCGCCCGGGGTCCAGCGCGCCCCGCTCCAGCGCGTCGATCCAGGCGTTGCCCCACCACGTCTCGGCGAACTCCGGAGCCCCTTCGACTGCCGTCCGGGGCGCCAACGCCGGGAAGGTGCGGCGCAGTTCGGTGTCCCGGTGCGGGGTGGCCATGGTGGTGGGGATCTGTGGTGGGGCCGCGCCCGCGGGGTCGGGATCGGCGAGGTGGGAGTGACCGCGTGGGGGCGCGGGGGCGACCATGCCGGTGTCGTGCGCTGCGGTGTGGTGCGTTCCGGTGTCGGGGGTGCCGCTGCCGTCCTCGGTGCCGGCGTCCTGTGTGCCGGCCTCGTCGGGGGAGGTGTCCTGCCAGGAGGGCATGCGGAAGGCGTTCGTGAGGAACTGCCGCATCTCGCGCGCGGCCTCGACCCGGGCCGTGCGGGGCTCGTCCCCGGGACGCTCGGGACCGGACGTGGTGCGCGCCGAGGAGGTGGCCGGGCGCGCCTTGGTGCGCCCTCCGCGCGGCATGCCCGGCGCGGTCCCGGCACGCAGCGCCTGCGAGCGAGCCGCGCGCAGCGCCTGCCGGGCGGCGTCGCCGGCGGCAGGTTCCGCGCCGGCTGCCCCGGCCGCGCCCTCCGCCGCAGCCGCCCCAGCCGCTTGCACCTCCCCGGCACCCTCGACTCCCCCGGCCGGGGGCCTCTCCTGCGCAGCGGTCGCCGCTTCGTCGTCCCGTCCCGTCGAGCGTGCCGCGGCGACGGCGGCTCGCAGCGCCGCTCTCGCGACGTCGCCGGGCCGCCGCTCATCCGCCGGCCCGTCCTCGCCCGGCGCCTCGTCCGAAGCCTCGTCCGGGTCAGGCGCCGGCCGGTGCGCCCGCGTCGGCACCTCGGCCGTTTCCGGCGCCGGCGGGTGCACCGGCGCCTCGGGGACCGGGGCGCCCTGCGCGCCGGACGGCGCAGGCGTCCGCGTGTCCGGGGTGCCCGGCACACCGCCGTCCCGCTCGGCGTCCGCACGCTCCCGTGCCGCTCGCAGGGCGCGGCGGGCGGCGTCCCCTGGGCGCTGGTCCCCGGTGGTCACGAGGTCCTCCGCAGCGAGACCAGGTCGGACAGTTCGCGGTCGGTCAGTTCGGTCAGGGCCGACTCGCCGGAGCCGAGGACGGCGTCGGCCAGGGCGCGCTTGGACTCCAGCATCTCGGCGATGCGGTCCTCGACCGTGCCCTCGGTGACCAGGCGGTGGACCTGGACGGGCTGGGTCTGGCCGATGCGGTAGGCCCGGTCGGTGGCCTGTTCCTCGACGGCCGGGTTCCACCAGCGGTCGAAGTGGACGACATGGCCGGCGCGGGTGAGGTTCAGGCCGGTGCCGGCCGCCTTCAGGGACAGCACCAGGACCGGGGTCTCGCCGTTCTGGAAGCGGTCGACCATGCGCTCGCGCTCCGGCACCGGGGTGCCGCCGTGCAGGAGGTCGACGGGGACCGCGCGGGCGGACAGGTGGGCGGTGATGAGGCGGGCCATGCCGACGTACTGCGTGAAGACGAGGGCAGAGCCGTCCTCGGCGAGCAGGGTGTCCAGCAGTTCGTCGAGCAGGGCGAGCTTTCCGGAGCGGGCCGCGAGCCGGTCGGCGGGCGGATCCTCCTTCAGGTACAGCGCCGGGTGGTCGCAGATCTGCTTCAGGGCGCCGAGCAGCTTCAGGACCAGGCCCCGGCGGCCGATGCCCTCCGCCGACTCGATGGCCAGCATCGACTCGCGCACCACCGCCTCGTACAGCGCGGCCTGTTCGCGGGTGAGCGGCACCGGGTGGTCCGTCTCGGTCTTGGGCGGCAGTTCGGGGACGATGCCGGGGTCGGACTTCCTGCGCCGCAGGAGGAAGGGGCGGACCAGGCGGGCCAGGCGCTCCACCGCCTCCGCGTCCTCGCCGTTCTCCACGGCGCGCGCGTGCCGGGCGCGGAAGGATTTCAAGGGGCCGAGGAGCCCGGGGGTGGTCCAGTCGAGCAGGGCCCACAGCTCGGAGAGGTTGTTCTCCACCGGGGTGCCGGTGAGGGCCACGCGCGCGGGTGCCGGGACGGTGCGCAGCGCCTTGGCGGTCGCCGAGTAGGGGTTCTTCACGTGCTGGGCCTCGTCGGCGACGATCATCCCCCAGGGCTGTTCGGCGAGCCGGGGCGCGGTGGAGCGCATCGTGCCGTACGTGGTGAGGACGAAGCCGCCGGCCAGGCCGTCGAGGGTGCGGTCGGGTCCGTGGAAGCGGCGGACCGGGACGCCGGGCGCGAACCGGGTGATCTCGCGCTGCCAGTTGCCCAGCAGGGAGGCGGGGCACACCACCAGGGTCGGTTCGGGGCGGGCGCGCTTGAGGTGCAGGGCGATGAGCGTGACGGTCTTGCCGAGTCCCATGTCGTCGGCGAGGCAGCCGCCGAGGCCGAGGGAGGTCATCTGGTCGAGCCAGGCCAGGCCGCGCCGCTGGTAGTCGCGCAGGGTGGCGGCGAGGCCGGCGGGCGGTTCGGCCGGGTGCAGTCCGGCCGTGAGGCGGTCGCGCAGCGCGGCCAGCGCGCCGACGGGGACGGCCTCGACGCTCTCGCCGTCGATCTCGGCGGTGCCGGTGAGGGCGACGGACAGCGCGTCGACCGGGTCGAGCAGGCCCAGTTCCCGCTTGCGGGCCTTGCGGACCAGGGCGGGGTCGACCAGCACCCAGCGGTCCCGGAGCCGTACGACGGGCCGGTGGGCCTCGGCGAGCGCGTCCATCTCGGCCTCGCTGAGCGGGTCCCCGCCGAGCGCCAGCTGCCAGCGGAACTGCAGCAGGTCCTCGCTCTCGAAGAACCCGGTGCCGTCGGTCGCCGAGCCGGGCGCGGGCCGGACCACCGCGGTGGCGGCCAGGTCGCGGGCGAGGTCGCGAGGCCAGTGCACGGCGACCCCGGCGGCGGCGAGCCGGCCGGCGGCCACGCCGAGCAGCTCCCCCAGTTCCTCCTCGGACAGGGCGAGGACGTCCGGGACGTCCTGTTCGGCGAGCCGGTCCAGGGGCGGCCAGACCCGGGCCGCTCGCCGGACGGCGAGCGCGGCGTCCACGCGCGCGCGGGGGCCGAAGGCGGTGTCCGCCTCCCCCGCCCACAGGGCCGCCGCGTCGGCCACCAGGGTCGGGTCGGCGAGGCTGTGCACCTGGACGAGCGCGGCTCCCGCGGCGCGCGCGCCGTCGGCGGTTCCGGCGTCGAAGACGTCGTACGCGGAGAGGTCGAGGCGGAGCGAGATCCGTACGCCCGCGTCCATGCCGGCGGCGACCTCGGCGGCCCAGTCGTGGGCGGCGGGCAGCGGCTGGGGCTCGCGGGCGGCGAACGGGCGTCCTGAGGTCAGGTGGGCGGCCGGGGTGCGGGGCAGGGTGTCGGCGACCGCGTCCAGGAAGGAGCGGACCAGTGCCTCCGGCTCGGGCAGCCGCAGCGGGCCCGGTTCCGGCAGCGGGACGGCGTGGCCCTCGGGGGGCAGGGCCGCGGCGACCGCGCGCAGGTGGGCGATGTCGGCGGGTTCGAGCGGGCCGGCCCGCCAGGCGTCGTGACCGCTCGGGGTGAGGCCGGGCAGCAGGCGGCCGCGGGCGACGAGCCGCAGCGCGTGCAGGGCGGCGGCGCCCCAGCAGGCCGTGGCGGGGTGGGCGGCCGGGTCGCGGCGGGCCCGGACCAGCAGCGGCAGCGCCTCGGCGAGCGGCAGGGTGAGCGCGGCGACCTGGCGCCGGCGCACGCCCGTGCCGTGCCGCCGTACGACGGTGAGGTCCTCGGTGCGGCCGTCGGGCAGGGGGCCGCCGTCGGGGTCCCAGAAGGCGACACGGCCCTCGCGCGGGAGGGGCGCGGGCAGGTAGACGGACGCGAGGCGCACCGGGACCGGGTCCCCGGCCCGCGGGGTGCCGCCCGTGCGCTCGGCCACCGCCGGCGTGCCGCCGCTCATACGTCCTGCCACCTCCCGCCCCTTCGTCGGATCAGACGTCTTCGACTCTACGGGCGGGGTCTGACAACCGGCTCCGGCGGCCGGCGCGGGCCCGGTTCACCGGGCGGCGCGGGAGACGGCGCGCGCCTGCGGGACGGCGCGCGGGGGCCACGGACGCCTACGGCACGGTGCGGGAGACGACGTACACCATCGGATAGTTCGGGTCGGAGGTGTTGACGACCACGTCCTGGGTGGGCGCCGGGTTCTTCTGCTGGTGGGTGAGGCCCGCCCAGGGGCCGGGGCCGGTGAAGTTCCAGCCGGAGACCTTGCGGTCGCGGGCGCCGACGGTGATGTCGCCCTGCTTCAGCTGCTCGCGGCGCGCGCCCATGGCGCCGAGGAAGCTGTCCAGGCCCGCGGGGGTGGTGCGGAACTGCGCGTACAGGCGGCTGGTCTTCCAGTTGTTGGTCTCGTAGTAGGCGACGTAGTCGGCGGGGTGCGGGATCGCCATCCGGTACAGGCGGCGCTGCACCTTGGACGGCCAGCCCGGGGTGAGGCCGGTCGCCGAGTACTTCGCCTCCTTGTCCTTGCCGCTGTTGCGGCTCTGGTTGGCGGAGATCACCAGGTAGCCCGCGGGGACGCCGATGAGCAGTCCGATGATCAGCAGGGTCAGCGCCCTGCGCCTGGCCTTGTGGCGCGGGTTCTCGGACGGCCGGCGCGGTTCGTCCGGGGGCGCGGCCTGGTGCGGCAGCGACGCGGTCATGCGGTGTCCCCGGAGCGGCGGGCCTGGGCGTACCGCTCGTAGCGGTCGTGGCGCTCCACCCGGCGCCGCTTGGCCCGCCGGAACCGGCGGGCGACCAGCCGGGCGAGGTCGGCGGCGCCGACCATGCCGGCCTCGGGGCCGAGCTGGGCGCGGGTGATGCGGGCCTCGGGGCGGTAGCCGCGGCCGGTGAGGTGGCGTTTGAAGGCGTCCCGGGCGGGGCCGATGAGCAGGTCGTCGGCGGCGCTGACGCCGCCGCCGATCACGAAGCAGGAGGGGTCGAGGGCGGCGGCGAGGTTGGCGATGCCGACGCCGAGCCACTGGCCGATGTCCTGGAGCAGTTCCACGCACATGGCGTCGCCCTCGCGGGCCAGCTCGGTGATCATCGGGCCGGTGATGTCGCCGATGTTGCCCTTGACGTGCTCGATGATCCCGTAGGCCACCGGGGAGTCGGCGGCGGCCAGCTCCCGGGCCTCGCGGACGAGGGCGTTCCCGGAGCTGTACTGCTCCCAGCAGCCGCGGTTGCCGCACGGGCAGCGGTGGCCGCCGGGGACGACCTGCATGTGGCCGAACTCGCCGGCGACGCCGTACTTGCCGCGCTTGACCTGGCCGTCCTCCAGGATCGCGCCGCCGATGCCGGTGCCGAGGGTGATCATGACCAGGTGGTCCTCGCCGCGGCCGGCGCCGAAGCGCCACTCGGCCCAGGCCGCGGTGTTGGCGTCGTTGTCCACGAGGACGGGCACCGACAGACGGCCGGCGAGGCGGTCGCGCAGCGGCTCGTTGCGCCAGGACAGGTGGGGCGCGAAGAGGACGCGGTTGCGGTCGGCGTCGACCCAGCCGGCGGCGCCGATGCCGACCGCGTGCACGTCGTGCCGGTCGGACAGGTCAAGCACCAGTTCGGCGATGGTGTCCTCGACGACCTTGGGGCTCTTGGACTTGTCCGGGGTCTCCGTGCGGAGCTTCTCCAGGATGTTGCCGTCCGCGTCCACCACGCCGGCCATGACCTTCGTGCCGCCGATGTCGATGCCGACGGTGGGGACGCGCGGGGCGGTCAGATGGGACCGGCGCTCCCTGGTACCGACCGTGCGCAGGACGGGGGCGCGGCGCGAGCCGATGGGGGCCGTGAGGTCGCGGTAGGTGCTCATCGCGGTCGATTGTGCCGCACGCGCACGCCCGGTGCGGCGCGGGGCGGGAGGAGGGAACGCGCGAGCGAGGCCGTCCGCGGGTGCGTCGTGGCCCGTCGCGCGGTTCCCCGGGGCCCGTCAGTCGCGCCGCAGTTCATGGCGCAGCGCGTCGAGGTCGGACCCGCCCGCCATCTGCCGGGTCAGTTCGTCCAGGGTGATGCCGTCCCGTGTGTGATTGCCCACCATCGTGCCGCGGCGCAGCAGGACGAACCGGTCGCCGACCAGGTACGCGTGGTGCGGGTTGTGGGTGATCAGCACGACGCCCAGGCCCTGGTCGCGGGCCGCCGCCACGTACTTCAGCACCACGCCGGACTGCTTCACGCCGAGCGCTGCCGTCGGCTCGTCCAGGATCAGGACCTTCGCGCCGAAGTGGACCGCCCTGGCGATCGCCACGCACTGGCGTTCGCCGCCGGAGAGGGTGCCGATGGGCTGGTCGACGTCCCTGAGGTCGATGCCCATGCGGAGCAGGGCCTCGCGGGTGGTGCGGCGCATGAGGCCGGTGTCGAGGCGCTTGAAGGGGCCCGCGCCGGTGCGGGGCTCGGAGCCGAGGAAGAAGTTGCGCCAGACCGGCATCAGCGGGACGACGGCGAGGTCCTGGTAGACGGTGGCGATCCCGCGGTCCAGGGCCTCGCGCGGGGAGGACAGGCGGGTCTCCTCGCCCTCGACGCGCAGGGTGCCGCCGTCGTGCGGGTGCAGGCCGGCGATCGTCTTGATCAGGGTCGACTTGCCCGCGCCGTTGTCACCGAGGACGCAGGTGATCTCCCCGGCGTGGACCTCCAGGGAGACGTCCTGAAGGGCGCGGACGTTGCCGTAGCGCTTGCTGACGCCGTCCAGCTCGACCAGCGGGACGCGTTCGGTGGTCCCGGCGGTGGTCCGGGTGGTCCCGGCGGTGGTCCCGGTCATTTCGTCGCCTCCGCGCGCTTGCGGACCCAGGCGTTGAGCAGGGTCGCGAGGAGCAGCATCGCTCCGAGGAAGAACTTGAACCAGTCGGGGTTCCACTCGGCGAAGACGATGCCCTTGCTGGTCATGCCGAACAGCAGGGCGCCGACCGCCGAGCCGACGGCGCTGCCGTAGCCGCCGGTGATCAGGCAGCCGCCGATGACGGCCGCGATGATGTAGATCAGCTCGTTGCCGACGCCCTCGCCGGACTGGACGGCGTCGAAGGAGAACAGCAGGTGCTGGCCGGAGATCCAGGCGCCGAACGCCACGCCCGTGTAGAGGGCGATCTTGGTCCTGGCGACCGGGACGCCCACCGCGCGGGCCGCGTCCTGGTTGCCGCCCACCGCGAAGATCCAGTTGCCGGCGCGGGTGCGCAGCAGGATCCAGGAGCCGAGGGCGACGAGGCCGAACCACCACAGGACGGTGACCCGGACGTCGACGCCGCCGAGGGTGAGGGTGGAGGCGAAGACGGCGTGGGCGCTGGGGAAGCCCTCCATGTCGGCGATGGTCTTGGTGGAGACCGTGCCGTCGACGAGCTTGGTGAAGCCGAGGTTCATGCCGGTCAGCATGAGGAAGGTGCCGAGCGTGACGATGAAGCTGGGCAGCCGGGTGCGGGTGAGCACGAAGCCGTTGAAGGCGCCGATCGCCAGGGTGACCAGCAGGGACACGCCCACGCCGACCCAGGTGTTCGCCGTCATCTGGTAGCTGAACATGGAGGAGACCAGCGCCGAGGACGTCACGAGGACGCCGGCGGACAGGTCGAACTCGCCGCCGATCATCAGCAGCGCGACCGGTACGGCCATGATCCCGATGGTCGAGGAGGCGTACAGGACCGTGCTCAGGCTCGCGGCGCGCAGGAAGCCGTCGGCGGTCACGGCGAAGAAGAGGAGGACGGCGAGGGCGCCGACCACCGAGCCGAGCTCGGGCCGGGCCAGCAGCTTGCGCAGCGGCGAGGTCCGCAGAATCCTTTCGTCCGGCAGGTTCCCGTCGGTGGCCGCGCTCATCGGGTGCCCCGCTGGGTGTACTCCGCGAGGGCGGCCGCCTGGTCCTTGGTGATGATCTGCGGGCCGGTGAGGACCGGCTTGCCGCCGCCGAGGACGTCGCCGTTGTACTTGTACAGCCACAGCAGGTCGACGGCCTGGTAGCCCTGGAGGTAGGGCTGCTGGTCCACGGCGAAGCCGAGGGTGCCGTCCTTCAGCTCGGCGGCGACCTTGGCGTTGAGGTCGAAGGTGTCGACCTCCGCCCCGCTGCCCGCGTCCCCCTTGGCCTTGACGGCGGTGTCGGCGTAGGGGGCGCCGAGCGTGACGACGGCGTCGACGGACTTGTCCGCCTGGAGCTTGGCCTCGATCGCGGACTGCACGTCGGGCATGTTGGTGCCGTTGACGTACAGCTTCTGCACCGAGCCGTGGAAGGTCTTGGCGACGCCGTCGCAGCGCTGTTCGTGCCCGACGTTGCCCTGCTCGTGCAGGACGCACAGGGCCTTCTTGCGGCCGCGCCGGTTCAGCTCGTCGCCGACGGCCTCACCGGCGATGCTCTCGTCCTGGCCGATGTGGGTGAGGGCGCCGAACGCCTTGGACTCCTCGGAGCCGGAGTTCACCGTGACCACCGGGATGCCGGCCTTCTCGGCGCGGGCCACGGCCGCCTTGAGCGCGTCGGGCTTGGCGAGGGTGACGATGATCCCGTCGACCTTCTTGTCCACCGCCGCGTCCACCAGCTGCGCCTGCTGCTGCGCCTCGTCGTCGTGCGAGTAGACGAAGTTGATGTTGTCCTTGACGGCGGCCTGCTTGGCGCCACTCTGCACGATGTCCCAGAAGGTGTCGCCGTCTCCCGAGTGGGTGATCATCGCGAACGTCCAGCGGGGCGTGTTCACCGCCGCCCTCCCCTGGGCCGCCGCCGCCCGGCGGGCGTCCTCCGCCCGCTTGCCGCCGGTGCTGCTGCAGGCGGCGAGGGAGACGCTCAGCGCCCCCGCCACCGCGATGCCTACCCAGGTCCGAAACCGTGCCACGAGGCCGTGCCCCTTCTTGCTGTGCTCTTGCTCTGCTCCGACGTGCGCGAGGGGCGGGCGGGGACGCCGTCGGCATGATCCGGCGGCGACCTCACCAGCCCCAAACACTTCAGTATCGAACACGGGGAGCGCCCCTGACATGCCCGGGGCGCGGTAGGGCGTCACCTTGTCCGGACATTGAGACACATCGCCGGGATTCCCGGCCGGCTCCTCAGGGGCGTACGAGGAGCTGGAACTCGAAGGAGTAGCGGCCCGGGCGGTAGGTGTGGTCGCCCAGCTCGACCGCGCGGCCGGTGTCGTCGTACGTGGTGCGCCGCATGGTCAGCAGCGGGGCACCCTCCGCCTCCGTCAGCCGCTCCGCCTCGGTGCCGGTGGCGCCGCGGGCGCCGATGGACTGGCGGGCGCTGTGCAGGGTGATCCCGGCGGAGCGCATCAAGCGGTACAGGCCCGTGGCCTCCAGCCGGCCGGTGTCCAGGTCCATCAGGCCGAGCGGCAGGTGGTTGATCAGGTAGGCCATCGGCTCGCCGTGCGCGAGGCGCAGCCGCTCGATCCGGTGGACGTCGCCACCCTCGGCGACCCCGAGCGCGGCGGCGACCTCGGCGGACGCGGGGACGACGGTGTTGACGAGGACCTTCGTCGCGGGCCGCAGGCCGGCCGCCTCGAGGTCGTCGTAGAGGCTGCTCAGCTCCAGGGGGCGCTTGACCTGGCTGTGCACGACCTGGGTGCCCACGCCCCGGCGGCGGACGAGGAGCCCCTTGTCGACCAGGGACTGGATGGCCTGGCGGACGGTGGGCCGGGACAGGCCGAGCCGGGCGGCCAGCTCGATCTCGTTGCCCAGCAGGCTGCCGGGCGTGAGACCGCCGTGCTCGATGGCCGCTTCGAGCTGCTGGGAGAGCTGGAAGTACAGCGGTACCGGGGAACCGCGGTCCACGCGGAGGTCGAGCGACACGGTCGGGTCCACATCTGGTTTCGGCACGGGCCGAGCGTAGCCCCGTGCCCGGTTGACGGGAAGTTGCGTAGGCATATTGTCCAGTTGTTCAGACATCAGCATTGACAGGGTGCGGGGTCCGCCCTCACTTTGATTCCATGCGCATCGGGGTCATCGGTACGGGTCGCATCGGCACCATTCATGCGAACACGCTGAGTCGCCATCGTGAGGTCGGATCGCTGATCCTCACGGACGCGGATCCGGCGCGGGCCCAGGCGCTGGCGCACCGGCTGGGCGAGACGGCCGCGCCCGGGGTGGACGAGATCTTCAGGTGGGGCGTGGACGCGGTGGTGATCACCACCGCGACGGCGGCGCACGCCGAGCTGATCGGCCGGGCGGCGCGCTCGGGCCTGCCGGTCTTCTGCGAGAAGCCGATCGCCCTCGACCTGCCGGGCACGCTGCAGGCGCTCGCCGAGGTGGACGCAGCCGGAACGATTCTCCAGATGGGTTTCCAGCGGCGCTTCGACGCGGGGTACGCCGGCGCCCGGGACGCGGTGCGCTCGGGACGGCTCGGGCGGCTGCACACCGTGCGCGCGACGACCGCGGACCAGTCCCCTCCGCCGCCCGAGTGGCTGCCGCTGTCCGGCGGCCTGTTCCGGGACACGCTGATCCACGACTTCGACGCGCTGCGCTGGGTGACCGGGCGCGAGGTGGTGGACGTGTACGCGACCGGCTCGGACGCCGGGCCCGCCATGTTCCGCGAGGCCGGCGACGTGGACACCGCCGCGGTGCTGCTCACGCTGGACGACGGCACGCTCGCCACGGCGACCGCGGCCCGGCTGAACGGGGCGGGCTACGACGTCCGCATGGAGCTGGCCGGTGAGCGGGACACCGTCGTGGTGGGCCTGGACGACCGCACACCCGTCGCGTCCACCGAGCCGAGCGGGCCGCCGGCCGCCGACAAGCCCTGGACCGGCTTCCTGGAGCGGTTCGGGCCCGCCTACGAGGCGGAGCTGTGCGCCTTCGTCGAGGTGCTGCGCGGTGCCCGGCCCAACCCCTGCGACGGCCGCGAGGCCCTGCAGGCGCTGCGGATCGCCGAGGCGTGCGAGGTGTCCCGGCGTGAGCGGCGTCCGGTACGAACGGCGGAGATCGAGGGCCGGGTCCAGCCGACGGACGGCTGAACCCGGGCCGGTCACCAGCGCACCGGGAGCGTGCGCATGCCTCTCATCAGCAGGCCCGGCAGGTACTCGCCGGGAGGGCCGTCGAGAGCGAGGCCGGGGGCGCGTTCCAGCAGGGTGCCGATCGCGATCCGGCCCTCGAGCCGCGCCAGGGGCGCGCCCAGGCAGAAGTGGATGCCGTGGCCGAAGGCGAGGTGGCCGCGGGTGTCGCGGCGGATGTCGAACCGGTGCGGGTCGGGGTAGCGGCCGGCGTCGCGCTGGGCGGCGGTGAGGCCGATCATCACGTGCTCACCGGGCTCGATACGGGTGCCGGCGATCTCCAGGGGCTCGGCCGCGTACCGGAACGTGGCGCTCTGCACCGGGCCCTCGTAGCGCAGCGTCTCCTCCACGGCGCCGTCCAGCAGGCCCGTGTCGGCCCGCAGGGCGGCCAGTTGGTCGGGGTGGGTGAGCAGGGCGTGGACACCGTTGCCGATCAGGTTGACGGTGGTCTCGTGGCCGGCGATGAGCAGCAGGAAGGCCATGCCGCGCAGCTCCACCGGGGAGAGCCGGTCGCCGTCCTCGGCGGTGGTGCGCACCAGGTCGCCGAGCAGGTCGTCGCCCGGGCCGCCGGCCCGCTTGTCCTCGATCAGCTCGGTCAGGTACTCGGCGAGGCGGGTCATCGCCGTGTACTCCGCCTCCCCGCCGGAGGGGGCGACCACCTCGGTGGACATCTTGCGGAACTCCGCGCGGTCCATGTCGGGGACGCCGAGGAGTTCGCAGATGACGGTGATGGGCAGCGGGTAGGCGAGCGCGTCGATGAGGTCGGCGCGGCCGCGCGGCAGCATCTCGTCCAGCAGTTCGTCGGTGATCTGCTGGATGCGCGGGCGCAGCAGCTCCACCCGGCGGGCCGTGAACGCGCGGGTGACCAGCGAGCGCAGGCGGGTGTGCTGGGGCGGGTCGGTGGCCAGCAGGTGCTTGCCGATCAGGTTCTCGTCCAGGAAGCTCCCGCCGATCTTGCCGAAGTCCTTGGCCAGCCGGGGGTCGGCGAGCGCGGCGCGCGCCTCCTCGTACCCCACGACCAGCCAGGTCTCGTGGTCCGGGTCCGCGCCCGGCGGCCGGACCCGGTGCACGGGGCCGCGCTCGCGCAGCCGCGCGTACACCGGGTGCGGATCGCTGCGGAACGCGTCCCCGAACTCACCCAGGTCGACCACGTGTTGCCTGTCCATCGTTCCCCTTCCGGACTCCCCCGAGGCGCACCGGGCAGGTCCCGGTACCCGGACAACGCGCGGGCCGCGCGCTCAGTGCCCGTCCTCGTCGAGGAGGCCCGCGTCGTGGGCGAGCAGGGCGATCTGGACCCGGTTGTTCAGGCCGAGCCTGGCGAGGATGCGGGAGACATGTGTCTTGACGGTGGCCACGCTCATGAAGAGCTCGGCGGCGATCGAGGCGTTGGCCAACCCGCGGGCGACGGCGACGGCGACCTCCCGCTCACGGTCGTTCAGCAGGGCGAGCCGCTCCCGCGCGCGTGCCTGCCGGGGGCCCGCGGCGGTGCCGGCCGCGTGCCGCATCACCTGGCGGGTGACGGCGGGCGACAGGACCGGTTCCCCGGCGGCCACCCGGCGCACCGCGTCGACGATCTCGGCGGGCGGCGTGTCCTTCAGCACGAACCCGGCGGCGCCCGCGCGCAGGGCGTGCAGCACCTGCTCGTCGGCGTGGAAGGTGGTGAGCACCACGACCTGCGGCGCGTCCGGGCGCGCCCGCAGCCGCTCGGTGGCCGTCAGCCCGTCCACCGACGGCATCCGGATGTCCATCAGCACGACGTCCGGGCGGGTCCGTTCGACCGCGTCGTCCACCTCGCCCCCGTCGGCGGCCTCCCCGACGATCTCGATGTCCGCGGCCCCGCCCAGCATCAGCGCGAGCCCGGCGCGCACCAGGGGATCGTCGTCGACGAGCAGCAGCCTGATCGCAGTCGCAGTCATGGGGGTCACGTAATCACGGGAGCCGGGCGGCGGGTACCGCCTCAGCCGCCGTTCCACGGCAGCCACCCCCGCACCTCGAAGCCGCCGTCAGCGGTGGGCCCGTGCGCCAGCCGGCCGCCCGCCAGGGTCGCGCGCTCGGCGAGGCCGATCAGGCCCTGTCCGGAGCCGGGGACGGGCGCGGCCGGGGTCCGCGGGGCGGAGTTGACGACGGTGATGTCCAGGCCGCCGTCCGGGGCGCCGGCGACACGGACCGCCGCCTCGCTGCCGGGGGCGTGCTTGCGGGCGTTGGTGAGCGCCTCCTGGGCGATGCGGTAGGCGGTGCGTCCGACGGAGGCGGGCACGGCGGCCGGATCGGCGACGCGGTGGTCGAGGGTGACCTGCATGCCCGCCTCCCGGCACTCGGCGACGAGCGCGTCCAGCGCCGCCAGCGTCGGCTGGGGACGGCCCCCGCAGGCGTCGTCGCGCTCGCCGGTCCGCAGCACGCCGATGATCTCGCGCAGGTCCTGCAGCGCCTCGTGGGCGCTCTCCCGGATGACCCCGGCCGCCCGCGCGACCTCCTCCCGGGGTGCGTCCGGCCGGAACTCCAGGGCGCCGGCGTGCACACTCAGCAGGGTGAGCCGGTGGGCCAGTACGTCGTGCATCTCGCGGGCGATGGCCTCACGGGCGAGCCGCTGCGCCTGCCCGGCGCGCAGTCGCGCCTCGGTCTCGGCCCGCCGGGCGCGGTCGCGCAGGCTCAGCATGAGCTGCCGCTTGGAGCGGACGAACATGCCCCAGCCGATGAGGGTGAGCAAGAGCAGCGCCGTGAAGGCGACCACTGCCGGGTACGGCAGTTCGGGGTCGGGCCGCAGCCAGTAGAAGAGCGGGAGCAGGGCGAGGTCGATGCCGCCGATCCAGGCGACGTGACGGAAGGGCCGGTGCACCGCGAGGGTGAAGACGACGGCCATGCCCGCCCCGCCCGCGGTGTTGGACAGGAGCCCGACCGGGATCATCGCCACGGCGAGCCCGGCCGGCCACCGGCGGCGCAGCCACAGCGCACCGCAGGACAGGGCGCCCAGCACCAGGTCGAGCAGGACGACGGACTGCGGCAGCCCGGCCTCGTCGGGCAGGGACCGCGCGGCCGCCAGGCCGATGAGGACGGCCAGCAGGAAGCACGAGACGTCGACGGCCCAGTCGCGCGCGGTGCGCCGTGGCCGCGCGCCCGGGGACCCGGTGTCCGGGTCGAGTTCGTGCATCAGGGCGGACGGGAACAGCCATCGGCGGCCCGCGAACTCCCGGGCCGCCGGGGCGGGTTGGTCACTGCTCACGGTCGGCCAATCTACGCGCGACCGGCTCGGCCGGCCGCTCGGCGCCGTGCATCGCCGACCGAAGTCGCGGCTTCGTCGACTTTCGGTGGTCGGCCCGGACGGTTCAGCAGCCGAAGTCGATCAGGTCGAACGTGGCGTAGTGGTCGGAGGTGTAGTAGTCCTCCTGCTGCTCATCGCCGGTGACGATGCGCCGGGCACCGCGCGTGGAGGAGCCGGGGGTCTTCACCGTGTACTCGTGGTAGTAGCCGGACCGCTGGCTCGGCAGCACGCCCTCACGGTTGGAGAAGACGATGCCGTCCTGGTCGTAGGGGAAGGGGCCGCCCTGGTCGATCAGCTCCAGGGTGTCGTCGGCCTGGGACGGCAGGGCGCTGTGGCAGATGCTGCCGACGGAGGCGGCCGCGGTGGTGGCGGAGACGGTGCCGCCGACGAGGAGGGTGCAGAGCAGGGCGCCGACCGTGCCGACGCGGGTCAGGTGTGGGGGGAGATTCATGACTTCATGATGACGCGCGTAGACGTTGGCATGTCAACGACAAGGTTGAAGAGTTTCCGTTCAAGTCCCGTGAAGCTTCCGGAAGTTAACGAGCCGCTCGGCGTCCCCACGCCGTCCCCACAAGTACCAGCGCCCCGCCCGCGAACCCCACGGCGCCGAGCCGGTCCCCGCCCAGGGCGATACCGGCCGCGGCGGCCCACAGCGGCTCGGTGCCCAGCAGCAGGCCCACCCGGGACGGGGAGGTGCGGCGCACCGCCCACATCTGCACGAAGAAGGCGACCAGCGTGCACAGCACCGCGAGGAAGATCAGCCCCGCCCACTCGCGGGCGCCGAAGTCCGCCGCCGTCGCCCACGGCGCCTGCCCGGTGCCGGTCGACAGCACAGCGAAGACGGCCACCGCCGTGCCGAGCTGGACCGTGGTGAGGGGCAGCGCGCCCGCGCCCCGGACCGCGCGGAGCCGGGACATGACGAGGACGTGCAGGGTGCGGGCGAGGGCGGCGAGCAGCATCAGCAGGTCGCCGAGGGAGGGCCGGGTGAAGCCGGCGCCCTGGGTGAGCAGGACGACGCCGAGCACCGACAGGGCGGCCGCGCCGAGGAAGGGCGGGGTGGGCCGGGTGCGCTCGGCCGCCGCCTCGGCGAGCGGCGTGAAGATCATGGTGAGGCTGATGACGAGGCCCGCGTTCGTCGCCGAGGTGTGCACCACCCCGTAGGTCTCCAGCAGGAAGACGCCGCTCAGGATCAGCCCGAGCAGGGCGGCGCCGCGCCACTGGGCGCCGGTCAGGGCGCGCAGGGATCGCCACCCGGCGACGGCCAGCACGGGCAGCGCGAGCGCGAACCGGAGTACCAGGACGGCGAGCACCGTGCGGGCCGTGGTGACGTCCTTCGCCGCGAGATAGCTGGCGCCCCAGAACGCGGCGACGAGCAGGACGGGCAGGTCCGTGTGCCAGGCCCGGCGGGGCGCGACCCGGGCGGCCGGTACGGCGATCGACGACATGGGCGGCTCTCCGGGACTTCGGCACGGGTGCGCAGACGTCGGCGGCTCGCACGGGGCGCGATCACCGTACCGGCGGCGACGGTCCCTGACCAGGCCTTTTCCCCGGGCCGCCCGGGGTGCCGGGCGTCCTCGGGGAGCGTGCCCCGCCCCTCGTCGGTTCAGCCGGTGTGGGTCGAGAACAGTCCGCCGGTCGGGCCCTGCTTGTCGCCGCCCTGGGCCTTCTTCAGGGCGTTGGCCAGGCTCTCGATGGTGAGGGACTGCAGGATGACGCGGCCGTTGCCCTCCAGGGTGGCCAGGGACAGGCCCTCGCCGCCGAAGACGGCGTTCATGATCCCCTGCCGGTTGAGGCCGCCGACGCGCTGGACGCCGTACTGGATGCCCTCCTCGAAGGCGACGACGCAGCCGGTGTCCACCTCGATGCGGCCCCCGAAGTCCGCCGGGTTCAGGTCGATGAAGTTGCCCGCGCCCGCGATGATCACCGTGCCGCGGCCGGTGAACTTCTCCAGCACGAAGCCCTCGCCGCCGCTCATGCCGGTCCGCCCGCCCTGGAAGGCGATGCCGAACTCGACGCTGGACTCGGCGGCGACGAAGGCGTCCTTCTCCGCGAACCACGCGCGCGTGCCGTCCAGCTCAAGGGCGCGCATCTCGCCGGGCAGCACGCCCGCGAAGCCGACGGTGCCCTGGCCGCCCTGGGCGGTGAAGTACTGGAAGGCCAGCGACTCGCCGGCCAGCATGCGCTGGCCGACCTGCATGGCGGTGCCCATGGCCTGGCGCAGCATGCCGCCCATGCCGCCGCCCCCGCCGCCGGACTGGCCTCCGTTGCCGTTGCCCGACGGGCCGGACAGGCGCGTCTCCATGGTCACGTTCGTCGTCTTGAACAGGAATTTCCCCGCCTCGCAGTAGACGGTCTGGCCGGGGTGCAGGTTGACGATCGCCATCTGCATGGCGTTGCCGACGATTTCTTGCTGAAGAGTCACGGCGGGAGAACGCGGACGGGGGAGGGAAAGGTTCCGGTCCCGCGCTCACGTCCGCGTCCGTTCGCCGCCGGCGGACGCGCCGCGGGGGCGCGGGGATGGAGCCATGACGACGAACGGGTCTCTCGAAGGCAGGACGACGGCCCTGGTCACCGGCGATCGGGTCTCTCGAAGGCAGGACGGCCCTGGTCACCGGCGGCAGCCGGGGCATCGGCGCCGCCACGGCGCCGCGGCTCGCGCGACCGCCACCGGTCCGGCACGCGCGGGCGGACCGCGGCTTCACCACCCGCCACGGTCCGGCACGCCCGGGTCGACGGCGGCTTCACCACCCGGCACCGGTCAAGCACGCGCGCGGGGTGCACCGGTGCTGTCCGGCCGGCGCCCCGCGCGCGTGGGAGTGGGTCGAGCGGGTTCAGCCGCCCAGTTCCTGGTGGCGGGCGGCGAGCCGCTGGGCGCCGTCCTCGGTGAGGGAGCCGAACAGGCGCAGGCGGGAGATGCCGCCGTCGGGGTAGATGTCCACGCGCGCGTGGGTGCCGACGGCGGGTCGCGGCAGCACGAAGCGGTGGTTGGTGTCGGGCTGCAGGCGGGTGCGCGGGAGGGCCTCGGTCCACTCGCCGCTCTCGCCGTCGCGCACGGAGACCGAGGCCCAGCCGGCGCTGTTGCCCTTCAGGTACGCGGTGTCGATCTCGATCGCGCGGATCTCGGACCGGCCGACCAGCCGGTAGCTGATCCAGTCGTTGCCCAGGTCGCGCCTTCGGCGCGTCTCCCAGCCGTCGTCCATCTTGCGGGAGCGGCCCGGCTGGATGGTGTTGGTGGCCGGGGAGTAGAAGAGGTTGGAGGCGTCCTCGGCCTGGCCGCCGTTCTCCAGGGCGACCACGTCGAAGGTGCCGAGCGCCTCGAGCCACCGCGGGTCGGGGACGACCTCGCCGAACACGCGCAGCCGGGCGATGCCGCCGTCGGGGTGCTGGTTGAGGCGCAGGTGCGTGAAGCGCTGTTCGGCGGTGACGTCGAAGCCGTTCGCGGCGTGGCCGCCGACCGCGGTGCGCGGCACCAGCGTCGTCCACTTCACGTCGTCGCCCAGCAGCTGCTGCGGGGACGGGGAGCCCGGCACCGAGGTGGCCTCGACCGAGACCGCCTGCGGGTAGTTGCCGCGGAAGTGGGCGGTGTCGACGACGATCCCGCGGATCACCCCCGGCGCACCGAGCCGGACCAGCGCCCAGTCGTGGTCGTCGGCGGTCGGCCAGGGGTGCTCGGCGGAGACGCCGCGCCTGCGGCGGGTCTCCCAGCCGTCCATGACCTTGCCCTTGTGCCCGAAGTGTTCGGGGTCGAACTCGGCCCGCTCGGGCACCAGCAGGTTCTCCCGCTCGGCGAAGAACTCGTCGTTGGCGGCGATCACGCCGGCACCGAGCCGCCGGTCGGCCAGGTTGGCGTACCGGGTGAAGGGGAAGTCGGCGGTCCGGTAGTCCGCGTAGGGGTCGCCGCCTCCGTAGGGGTTCGCGTCGCCGGTGAAACGGGCTCGACTCGGGTCTTGCTGCGCCGTCACGGTGATCAGGGATCCTTTCGGAAGTCGCGGGTGCGGGAAGCGGGGGGTGCGGGAAAGCGGGGGAACCGAGGAGGGCGAGGGGCCTACCGGGGGCGCGTGAGGAGGGTGCCCTGCGGGGCGGTGAACTCGCCGTCGGCGACGATGCGCCGGCCGCGCAGCCAGGTGGACTTCACCACGCCGTACAGGGTCCGGCCGGCGTACGCGGTGACCCGGTTGCGGTGCTGGAGCCCTGCCGGGTCGACGGTGAAGGTCTCGTCGGGGGCGAGAACGGCGAAGTCGGCGTCGCGGCCGGGCGCGATGGCGCCCTTGCGGGCTTCGAGGCCGACCAGCGCGGCCGTGCGGGTGGACATCCAGCGGACGACGTCCTCCAGGCCGTGGCCGCGCCGGCGGGCCTCGGTCCACACGGCGGGCAGGCTGAGCTGGAGACCGGAGATGCCGCCCCAGGCGGTGGCGAAGTCGTCGGTCTTCAGGTCGGCGGTGGAGGGCGAATGGTCGGTGACGACGCAGTCGATGGTGCCGTCGGCCAGCGCCTGCCACAACACGTCCTGGTTGGCGGCCTCACGGATCGGTGGGCAGCACTTGAACTCGCTGGCGCCGTCGGGGACCTCCTCGGCGGTCAGGGTCAGGTAGTGCGGGCAGGTCTCCACGGTGAGGCGGACGCCCTCGGCGCGGGCCGCGGCGATGAGCGGCAGCGCGTCGCCGGAGGACAGGTGCAGCACGTGGACGCGCGCGTCGTGCTCCCTGGCCCGTGCGATCAGGTGCGCGATGGCCGTGTCCTCGGCGTCGCGCGGCCGGGAGGCGAGGAAGTCGGCGTACCGGGGGCCGCCGTGCTGGGGCGCCGCCGCGAGGTGGTGCGGGTCCTCGGCGTGCGCGATCAACAGCCCGCCGAAGCCGGCGATCTCCGCCAGGGACCGGCCCAGCTGCTCCTGGTCGAGGTGCGGGAACTCGTCCACGCCCGACGGCGACAGGAACGCCTTGAAGCCGAAGACGCCGGCGTCGTGCAGCGGGCGCAGGTCCTTGACGTTGTCGGGCAGGGCGCCGCCCCAGAAGCCGACGTCGATGTGCGCCTTGTCGGCGGCGACCTGCTGCTTCACCCGCAGGTTGGCGACCGTGGTGGTCGGCGGCAGGGAGTTGAGCGGCATGTCGACGAGGGTGGTGATGCCGCCGGCCGCCGCCGCGCGGGTGGCGGTCCAGAAGCCCTCCCACTCGGTGCGGCCCGGGTCGTTGACGTGCACATGGGTGTCGACGAGGCCGGGCAGCAGGACGTGGTCGCCGAAGTCCTCGACGCGTGCGGTGGCCGGCACCTCGGCGCCGTACGGCAGGACGGCCGTGATCGTGCCGCGGGACACGGTGACCGCGGCGGCCCGGGTCCCCTCCGGAGTGATGACGCGCGTCGAGCGCAGCACCAGTTCAGCGTCGGACACGCGAACCCCTCTCTCTGCCGCCGGCCTGCTGCCAGGAAACGGGGTGTACACCCACGTAACGGATTTCAACGTTCTGTTGAAGGAGTCTTCACTCCCGCTTCCCCGCCGTCAAGGGGCACACTTCGAGGCGGGACGGCACGGTCGGCCGGCCTGGACGTTTCCACAACGCGGAATTAGAATTCCGGTAAGCAGAACGTAGCTACGTACAAGCGGGCGGTCAACCGGCCGCCGGGTAGGCTTCTGACCTTCCTGTCCGCCCCGAAAGGAACGCGCCGTGCCGACGTCCAGCGCCAGCACCACCGACTCCGCCAAGTCCTCCGCCGGCGGCGGAGTCCAGTCACTGGAGCGTGCCTTCGATCTGCTCGAGCGGATGGCGGACGCGGGCGGCGAGGTGGGCCTGAGTGAGCTGTCCGCCACCAGCGGGCTCCCGCTGCCCACCATCCACCGGCTGATGCGCACGCTGGTGGCCTGCGGCTACGTGCGCCAGCAGCCGAACCGCCGGTACGCGCTCGGGCCGCGGCTGATCCGGCTCGGGGAGTCCGCGTCCCGGTTGCTCGGCACCTGGGCCCGGCCCTACCTCGCCCGGCTGGTCGAGGAGACCGGCGAGACGGCGAACATGGCACTGCTCGACGGGGACGAGATCGTCTACGTGGCGCAGGTGCCGTCCAAGCACTCCATGCGCATGTTCACCGAGGTCGGCCGGCGGGTGCTGCCGCACTCCACGGGGGTGGGCAAGGCGCTGCTGGCGGGTGTGCCCGACGAGGAGGTGCGCGCGCTGCTGTCCCGCACGGGCATGCCGGCCGCGACGGAGAAGACCATCACCACGCCCGAGGGCTTCCTGGCCGCACTGGCCGACGTCCGGCAGGCGGGTTACGCGGTGGACGACAACGAGCAGGAGATCGGGGTGCGCTGCCTGGCGGTGTCCGTCCCCGACTCCCCCACGGCCGCCGCGATCTCCATCTCGGGCCCGGCGGGACGGGTCACGGAGGCGGCCACCGACAAGATCGTGCCGGTGCTCCAGCAGGTGGCCCTGGAACTCTCCCAGGCCCTGGCCAGCACGGGGGCGTGAGCAGCCCTCCGCCCCTCCCCGGCGCCGGCCGGCTCGGCAGCGTCAGCAGCGGGCCTGCCGGCCACCGGCCGGTTCGCGGGCGTGGGCTCCCGCCCAGCCCCCACCGCCCCGGTCAAAGGGGGCGTCACCAGCCCACTCGGCCTCCCAGCCCCGGCCGGCTCGGCGGCGTGAGCACCCAGCCTGGCCTGCCGCCGGCCAGCTCCGGGGGCCCGACCAGCTCGCCCGGCCTCCCCGGCCCAGGCCGGCTGGGGGCGTGACCAGCCCGGCCGGCCGGCCCCCGACCGGTTCGGGGACTTGAACAGCCCGCCCGGCCACCGATAGCCGGTGGCCGGCGTCGATGCTGTCGGGCGCGCGCGGAACGGCGATCCGCGGGCCGGGCCGCCAGGTGCGGGCGCAACCGGCGCCGAGCGGGTCGTGGCGGGCCGTCGGCCGACGCGCCCGCTCGTCGTCGCAGCCGGCCGCGGGGCCGGCCCTCCCCCACCGGGCCGTTGCGGGCCGAGCGGTCAGCGCCCGCGCCGCTCGCCGCAACGAGCCACGGCCATCAGCACACCCACGCCATGCGCCGCCACAAGCCACGGCCATCAGCACACCCACGCCATGCGCCGCGACGAGCCAGGGCCATCGGCGCGCCCCCGACACGCCCCGTTGGGCACGGCGGTCAGCCCTCCTGCCGCTGGGCGAACAGGTCCACCGCCTCGCGGACCTCCGTCAGGCCCCGGGACAGGGCGCTGACCGAGCCGATGGCTCCGGCGATCAGTAACAGGGACCTGCGCAGCCGGGAGGTCTCGGGCGGGCCGCCGGCGGCCATCGCGGCCAGGGCGGCCAGTTCGTCCTCGGCTATGCCGCGGTCGGGGAACTCCACCGGGTGCGCGGCGAGTTCGCGGCGCAGGCGGGCCACCGCGGTGCGCAGTCCCGCCACTCTCGGGTCCTCGTCGCTGTCGGCCACCGGCCTCTGCCCCAAGCTCCGCAACACAGCCCTCCCCCTCGCACGCCCTCGTGCGCGGGTCAGTTAACGCCACCCGATGCCTGAGCGCCACCGCGCGGACCGAAATTCAGCCCAAGGGAACCGGCCGGGGCCGCCCGCGTCAGGTATGCAGGACACATGGACACCCAAGACCACGACCCTCGCGCGGAGATCACCGGTCTGCTGCTCGCCGCGGGCGGCGGCAGACGGCTCGGCGGGCGCCCCAAGGCGCTGCTGGAACACCGGGGGCGCCCCCTGGTCGAACACGCGGTGGGCGTGCTGCGCGCGGCGGGATGCACGCGGATCCACGTCGTGCTGGGCGCGCGGGCGGACGACGTCCGCGAGCGCGCCGACCTGGCGGGGTGCGTGCTGGTCGACAACCCCGGCTGGGCCGACGGCATGGGCTCCTCGCTGCGCGCCGGACTCGGCTCGCTGGCCGGCACCGGCGCGCGGGCGGCCCTGGTGAGCCTGGTCGACCAGCCCGGCATCGGGTCGCGGGCGGTGGCCCGGGTCATGGCCGGGTACGCGGACGAGACCTCGCTGGTCTCGGCGGCCTACGCCGGGGTGCGCGGGCACCCGGTCCTGTTCGGCGCGGCGCACTGGTCGGGCATCGCGGCGGCCGCCACCGGGGACCGGGGAGCGCGCGCCTACCTCGAGGAACACGCGGAACGGGTCAGGCTCGTGGAGTGCGCGGACGTGGCGGAGCCCTACGACATCGACACCGAGGCCGACCTGGTCCACCTTGAGTGAGCGGGGTGGCACGGGGCGCCACCTTGCCTCGATTCAGAGAATCTCGACATCAACAAACCATTGAAGTTCCACGATGAGAAAACTACTATCCACTGTTCAGAACCGTCCGACCGCACAACGGACGCCGTTCGCCCTATTCGTGCCACCTGGCACCCGGTGCCACCGCTGAAGGAAGTGACAGCTCATGTCCGCACCAGCGCCGTCCCCGCTGGCCATCGTCGACGCCGAGCCCCTGCCCCGGCAGGAGGAGGTCCTCACCGAAGCGGCGCTCGCCTTCGTGGCGGAGCTGCACCGGCGGTTCACCCCGCGCCGTGACGAACTCCTCGCCCGCCGCGCCGAGCGCCGCGCCGAGATCGCCCGCACCTCCACGCTCGACTTCCTCCCGGAGACGGCCGCCGTCCGCGCGGACGACTCCTGGAGGGTCGCCCCGGCCCCGGCCGCGCTGAACGACCGGCGCGTCGAGATCACCGGCCCCACCGACCGCAAGATGACCATCAACGCGCTCAACTCCGGCGCGAAGGTCTGGCTCGCCGACTTCGAGGACGCCTCCGCGCCCACCTGGGAGAACGTCGTCCTCGGCCAGGTCAACCTGAGCGACGCCTACACCCGGAACATCGACTTCACCGACGAGCGCACCGGCAAGTCGTACGCCCTGCGCCCCGCCGAGGAACTGGCGACCGTCGTCATGCGCCCGCGCGGCTGGCACCTGAACGAGCGCCATCTCACCGACGCCGACGGCACCCCCGTCCCCGGCGCACTGGTCGACTTCGGCCTGTACTTCTTCCACAACGCCCAGCGGCTGCTGGACCTCGGCAAGGGCCCGTACTTCTACCTGCCGAAGACCGAGTCGCACCTCGAGGCCCGCCTGTGGAACGACGTGTTCGTCTTCGCCCAGGACTACGTCGGCATCCCGCAGGGCACCGTACGCGCCACCGTCCTGATCGAGACGATCACGGCCGCGTACGAGATGGAGGAGATCCTCTACGAACTGCGCGACCACGCCGCCGGGCTGAACGCGGGCCGCTGGGACTACCTGTTCTCCATCGTGAAGAACTTCCGTGACGGCGGCGCCAAGTTCGTCCTCCCGGACCGCAACGCGGTGACGATGACCGCCCCGTTCATGCGGGCGTACACCGAACTCCTCGTGCGCACCTGCCACAAGCGCGGCGCGCACGCCATCGGCGGCATGGCGGCCTTCATCCCCTCGCGGCGCGACGCCGAGGTGAACAAGGTGGCCTTCGAGAAGGTCCGCGCCGACAAGGACCGCGAGGCCGGCGACGGCTTCGACGGCTCCTGGGTCGCCCACCCCGACCTGGTGCCGATCGCCATGGAGTCCTTCGACCGGGTCCTCGGCGACAAGCCCAACCAGAAGGACCGGCTGCGCGAGGACGTGCACGTCGAGGCGGCCGACCTGATCGCCGTCGACTCGCTCGACGCGAAGCCGACGTACGCGGGACTCGTCAACGCCGTGCAGGTCGGCATCCGTTACATCGAGGCGTGGCTGCGCGGGCTCGGCGCGGTCGCCATCTTCAACCTGATGGAGGACGCGGCCACCGCCGAGATCTCCCGCTCGCAGATCTGGCAGTGGATCAACGCGGGCGTCGAGTTCGAGAACGGCGAGCGGGCCACCCCGGAGCTGGCCCGCAAGGTGGCGGCCGAGGAACTGGACGCGATCCGCAAGGAGATCGGCGAGGACGCCTTCGCGGCCGGCCACTGGCAGCAGGCCCACGACCTGCTGCTCCAGGTCTCCCTCGACGAGGACTACGCCGACTTCCTGACGCTGCCGGCGTACGAGCAGCTCAAGGGCTGAGCCCCGGCGGTACGGGCGGCTCCGGGACACCTCCCGGGGCCGCCCGTGCGCGTTCAGCCCAGATGCGCCGACCAGTCCTGTTCCGCGGCCGGCTTGCCGTGCAGGTCGGGGACCCTCTTGAGCCAGGCCGGGCGGGCCGCTTGGGTCTTCGCCGCGCGGGCGGCCTCCTCGGCCGCTAGCTCGGCGCCGGTCGGGAAGTCGGTGGGCAGCCACTGCGGCGAGAGCCGGACACGGGCCAGCAGATAGGCGACGTAGGCGTCCCGGACGTCGTCGGGGCTCGCGAACCCGGCGTCCTCGGCCAGCCAGGCGTCCGGGACCTCGGCGACGATCCCGCGCAGCAGTTCCCGGGTCACCCGGGGAGCGAGCTCGGCGTCGGCGGCGCGCACGTCGGGGCCGTAGCGGCCGAGGGCGTGGTGCCGGAAGTCGTAGCGCTTGCCCGGAGTGGTGGTGTCCCAGCGGTGGTGGAAGACGAGGGCGGCGCCGTGGTCGATCAGCCACAGCCGCGGGGGCACGGTGCCGAGCGTGGGCCAGACCATCAGATTGGAGCTGTGCACCGTGCGGTCCACGTTGACCGTGAGCGCGTCCAGCCACACGATCCGGCCCGCCTCCACGGGGTCGACGGCGAACGACCGCGCGATCTCCGGGGTGAAGTCCGCGGCTCCCGGCAGGTGGTCCATGCCGAGGTTCACCCCGGCGCTCGCGCCGTGCAGTTCCCGGACCTCCTGGTGCGGCTCGGCGTCGGCGATCCGCGGGTCGAAGTGGACCAGCACCAGTTCGGGGAAGCGCAGACCGAGCGCGCGGGCCAGTTCCCCGACGATGATCTCGGCGACCAGCGCCTTGTGCCCCTGCGCCGAGCCGGTGAACTTGACGACGTACGTGCCGAGGTCGTCGGCCTCGACGACGCCGGGCACGGAGCCGCCGGAGTGCAGGGGCGCGACGTACCGGGTGGCGGTGACCTCTCTCAGCATGTCCCAGGTTCCATCGCTTCCGGTTCCGGCAGGGAGACAAGCATAGTAACCCAGCGTAATCATCTTTTCGTATCGAGGATGACGGGCAGACGCTCCCGGACGCAGTCCCCCGGTCGAGCAGCGAAGGTGAGAGCATCCGCCCCATGGACAAGACGGACGGTGGCACGGCTCGATGGTGGGCGGCGTTGCGCCGGACTCCCGTGGCCGTCTGGAACGACGACGTCACGGACTGGGCCGCCGCCCTGACGTACTACGCGGTACTGGCCCTGTTCCCGGTGCTGCTGGTGATCCTCTCGATCATCGGTCTGACCGTCCCCACGGCGAAGCCCGAGGTCATCGACCGCCTGTCGCAGGCCGCCCCGGTGGCGTCCCGTGCGCTGCTGCGCGGCGCCCTGCGGCAGACGGCCGGGCAGTCGTCGACGGCGTGGACGCTGGTCTTCCTCGGTGCGGCGGGTGCCCTGTGGTCGGGCTCCAGCTATCTGAGCGTCTTCCGCCGGGCGCTGCACTCCATGCACCGGATCAGCGCGCACCGGCCGGTCTGGCGCACCGCTCCACGCATCCTGGCGACGGCGCTCGTGCTGATCGGCCTGCTGCTCACGACCATCCTCGCGCTGTTCCTCACGGGCGCCCTGACCCGGCGGCTGAGCCGGGTCCTGCACCTGGGCGCCGGTCCGCAGGCCGCCTGGGACGCCCTGCGGTGGCCCGTCATGGCCGCGGTCGCCGTCGTCCTGGTGCTGGTCCTGTACCGCTCGGGCCCGGCGTCCTCCCGCCCCGTGCGGAGGATGGCACCGGGCGGCGCGCTGGCGGTGGTCCTGCTGCTGGCCGTCTCGCTCGGGTTCACCGTCTACACCTCGCGTGTCGGCGCGTACGACCGGCTGTACGGCTCGCTGGCGGGCGTGGTCGTCTTCCTGATCTGGCTGTGGCTGTCCAACCTGGCCCTGCTGGTCGGCGCGCAGTTCAACGCGGAACTGGCCGGAGGCGGCACGACGGGCGCCGCGCGGGACGCCGACGGCGGGGCGCCGGTCCCCGGCCCGTGCCGCCGGTGACGGTGGGCCGGTGCGGCGGCTGTCCGCCCGCGTCCTTCGGGGACGGCGGGCGCGGGCCGGTTCAGGGCCGCGGCGCGGTGTGCCCGGCGGTCGCGGGACGGCCGGACGCCTGCGTCCGCCAGTCCAGGCGCAGTACGGCGAGGTCGTCGGTGTGACGTTCCGCGTTGAGCGCGCGGGTGCGGGCGATGAGCTGGTCGAGGTGGGTGCCGGGGTCGGGCGCGTGCAGGGTGTCGATGATGCGCAGCAGGCCGTCCACGCCGAGCCGGGTGCCCGTGGCGTCCACGAAACCCTCGACGAGGCCGTCGGTGTAGGCGGTGAGCGCGCCCTCGGCGGGCAGGGCCAGGGTGGTGGCGGGCCAGTCGCCCAGTCCGGGCGCTATGCCGAGGGCGATGCCGTGGGCGGCGGTGACCTGCCGGGTGCCGTCCGGGGTGGTGATCAGGGGTTCGTGATGGCCGGCCAGATGCAGGGTGAGGGTGGCGGCCTCGGCGTCCAGGGTGATCAGGGTGCAGGTGGTGAACAGGTCGCTGCCGGCGCGTTCGGCGATGTGGATCTGTTCCAGGAGGCGCAGCAGATGCTGGTCGCGGTGGCCGCCGAGGGTCAGCGCGCGCCAGGCGATGCGCAGGCAGACGCCGAGTGCCGCGGCGTCGGGACCGTGGCCGCTGACGTCGCCGATGACGGCGTGGACCTGGCCGTCGTCGGTCTGGACGACGTCGAGGAAGTCGCCGCCCAGCAGGGCCTGGGCCCGTCCGGGGTAGTAGCGGCTGGAGGCGGTGACGGCGGCGGACGACAGGAGGGGTTCGGGCAGCAGCCCGCGCTCCAGGCGTGCGTTCTCCTCCGCGCGCAGGCGGCCGAGCTGCAGGGCGGCGTTGGCGCGTTCGGCCTGCTTGCGCTGGACCGCGTAGCGGACGGCCCGCTGGATCAGTTCCGGTTCGACCTTGCCCTTGACGAGGTAGTCCTGGGCGCCGGCGGCGAGTGCGTCGACCCCGGCGCGGGGTTCGTCCAGTCCGGTCAGCACGATGATGGCGGCGTGCGTGTCCCCCTGGATCGCCTGCACCGTCTCCACGCCCGACGCGTCGGGCAGGTGGAGATCGAGCAGGACGCAGTCGACGGGGGCCGCCTCCAGTGCGCGGCGCGCCTCGGCCGCCGTGCGGCACCGTTTCAGGGTGTGCGGCAGGTCGGTGTCGAGGAGGAGTTCCTCGACCAGGAGCGCGTCCCCGTCGTCGTCCTCCACGAGGAGCACGTCGTACCGCTCGGCCTGGCCCGCGGCCGGCGCGGTCACGGCTGTGCCTCTCTGTCCGGGTCCGTGCTCGCGGCCGCCAGGGCGGGAAGGGTGACGACGACGCGGGTGCCGGGCTGGTAGCCGGGGTCGATCCCGATCGTGCCGCCGTGGAACTCCACGACCTTCTTGCACATCGCGAGGCCGATGCCGGTGCCCGGGTAGGCGTCCTTGGTGTGCAGCCGCTGGAAGAGGACGAAGACCTTCTCCTGGAACTCCGGCGCGATCCCGATGCCGTTGTCGGTGACCGTGAACCGCCATGCGTCCCCGTCGCGCTCGGCGCCGATGTGGATGCGCGGCGGCCGGTCGGGGCTGCGGAACTTGATCGCGTTGGACAGCAGGTTCTGCCACAGCATGCCGAGCTGGGTCGGGTCCCCGACGACGGTGGGCAGGGCGTCGTGGGTGATGTCGGCGCCGGTCTCCTCGACGCTGACGCTGAGGTCGCCCAGCGTCCTGGTCAGCACCTGCTCCAGGTCCACGGTCTGCTGCTCGTTGTGGACGCGGCCGACCCGGGAGAACGCCAGCAGGTCGTTGATGAGGTTCTGCATGCGGTTGGCGCCGTCGACGGCGAAGGCGATGTACTGGTCGGCCTTGGCGTCCAGCTGTCCTCCGTAGCGCCGTTGCAGCAGCTGGGTGAAGCTGGACACCTTGCGCAGCGGCTCCTGGAGGTCGTGCGAGGCGACGTAGGCGAACTGCTCCAGTTCGGCGTTCGACCGCTTCAGCTCCTCGGCCTGCTCGTCGAGCAGCCTGCGGGCCCCCTCGGTGAAGCGCAGCTCCTCCACCAGTCGCAGGCGCATGGAGTCCACGTCGGCGGCCAGCCGGCGCAGGTCGGCCGGGCCGGTGCCGTCGAGGGAACGGTCGAAACGGCCCTGCGCGACCTCGCGGGCGGCCGCGCCGAGCAGGCCGAGCGGGCCGGTGACACCGCGGCGCAGTGCCTCGAAGACGAGCACGGCCACCAGGACGATGACGACCGCGATGACGGCGAACACCCAGTCGCGCAGGGTCGTCGCCCGCCGCAGCTCATGGGCCGCCGCGGCCCGTTCGTCCCGCAGGTGGGCCTGCTGGCGTGCCATCGCGCGCCGCAGTGAGTCGAAATCCGTCTTGCCCTCGTCGGCCCGCTTCCCGGCGATCTTCGCGGCCTCGTCGGGGGCGGCCGCGGAGACCGGCCCGGCCATGTGCCGCTGCCAGGCACCGGCGTGCTTCTCGACATCGGCCAGGTCGGCGAGCGCCCGGTCGTCCTCGCGGAGCAGGGGCCGCAGACGCCCGATCGCCGTCCTCTCGTCGGCCACGCCCCGGGCGTAGGGCTGGAGGAAGTCCGGCCGGCCCGACACGCCGTAGCCGCGGATGCCGGTCTCCTGGTTGATCAGGGCCGCTTCGAGCCGGATCGACTCGATCAGGGCCGGGGAGCGCCGGTCGACCAGTGAGGCCGTGATCTGCGTGGTGCGCCACATCGCCCAGCCGCCCAGCGAGCCCAGCACCGCGAGGACGACGAGCGCCCCGGTCACGCCCGCGCGCAGCCAGCGACGGGTCGTCCAGCCGGCGAAGGAGCGCGAGGTCTGCGACGGACCGCTCGTCATCGTTGTGGCGCCTCTCCCTCGACCCGGCCGTCCTTGCCATGCTTGTCATAGGACAAGCACACTGTACCTGTTATCCCGACAACGCTTGTTGTCCAGTGTCGCGCGGGGGCAGTAGAGTGGCGGCCATGCCAGGTCCGTCTCCCACTCCCCGCCCGACGAGCGAGGATACGGCCGTGCTGGTGGCCCGTCTGGTGGACGAGGTCGCCCGGAACCTCGCGCCGGAGAACCCCCGCCCGCCCACGGAGGCCGCCGACACAACCCCCGATCCCCACGGATACGCTCTGTTGCGCCTGCGGGTCCTCACCGACGTCAAGCGGGCCGTCCGGCACCTGGAGGACCAGGCCGCCCGGTCCGCCGTCGAGTCGGGAGCCGGATACCCCGAGATCGGCCAGGCAGTCGGCATGAGCCGGCAGGGAGCAAGGCGCCGCTGGCCCGGTCTGATCACCAACGGCACACACCGTCCGACCCACCGCCCCCCATACCGGAGCACCTGAGATCATGGCTGCCGCCACCACCCGCCCCTACGACGTGCTGCTGGTCGAGGACGACGTCGCCGACGCGATGCTCATCCAGGACGCCCTGACCGAGCGCGGTACCCGCAACCTCACCCGGGTCTGCGACGGCGTCGAGGCGCTGGAGTACCTGCGCGACCCGCGCAACGCGCGCCCCGACCTCATCGTGCTCGATCTGAACATGCCGCGGATGAACGGGCGGGAGTTCCTCGCCGTCGTCAAGGAGGACGCCGCGCTGCGCACCATCCCGGTCGTCGTGCTGACCACCTCCGCCGCCCCCGACGACGTCGCGGGCGCCTACCAGCACCACGCCAACGCCTACGTCACCAAGCCGGTCAACCTGGAGGAGTTCGAGGCGGCCGTCCGCAGCATCGACGCCTTCTACCTCGACGTCGCCGTCAAGCCCCCCAAGGAGTAGCAGGGCCGGCAACGGCCCGGGCGGGACGCCCCCTGCCCGCGGCCGGGCCGGTCAGGCACCGGCCAGCGGGTTCGGCAGGGGGCGGTAGCGGGCGGCGGCGCCGTCGGCGCCGGTCCAGCGCAGCAGGAGGTTGGTCTTGCCGGGCAGGGTGGGCGAGGAGAGCAGCGCGGGGATCTCGGGGAGGTCGTGCCGGGCGAGCTCCCGGCGGACGGCGGGCCAGGGGTCGAACCCCGGGTGGCCCTCGGCCAGGGCGCCGGCGATCTCGCCGAGGTGGTTGACGACCAGGCAGTACACCAGCCGCTCCCAGCCCGCCGCGCGGGAGACGTCCGCGAGCAGCTTGGCGCCCTCGGCGTCCCGGAACAGCGCCTGCACGGGCGTGCCGGCCGCGTCGACGGCGACCAGGGTGTTCTGCAGGTGTGCCTCCAGTACGACCCCGTGCTCGTCGAACGCCCTCAGGGCGGGCGGGACGACCTGCCGCAGGTACGCCTCCCACCAGGTTCCGGGAGCGGCCGTGGCGGCCAGGGGGCTGCCCTCGAAGCCCTCCGCGAGCCCGGCCGCCAGCAGCGCGGTGGCGCCCGGCAGGAGGTGGCCGCGCAGTCCGTCGCGGACGAGTACGGCCAGTTCCTCGAAGGCGAAGGCGGCGGTGCGGTAGCCGCGGTCCGCCAGCCAGGCCGCCGGCGGGCCGAGGGCGGCCAACGCCGCGCGGGCGGCCGTGTCGGTGCGGCGCAGCCTCAGCAGGTCGTGGCGCCACAGCCGGCGGATGTCGTTGGTGATGCGCACGTCGAGGCTGAACTTCAGGAACAGGTCGCGCCGGGGCTCGTACACCGTGCGGACCGCCGCCGTCGGCCAGGTGTCGAAGCCGGTGGTGCCGAGCCGGACGAGCCGGCCGTCGGCGAGGGCCGCGTCGAGGGCGCGGCCGAGGAGGCCGAGCTGCCAGGGGTGGGCGGGCAGCAGCCGGTAGC